>JAZKDS010000435.1:0-13154 GCA_040387455.1 Bacteroidota bacterium | reverse complement strand
AAGAACTCGAGCTGGGTAATACTATAAATATTATAGGCAATCAAAATAACAGGCTTAGTAATTTTGCCCATATAGTATCGCACAACCTCAGGTCGCACGCCAGTAATTTAAAAATGCTTCTTGACTTGTTTAAAAATGCTGCAGAAGAAGAAAGAGAGGAGATGCTTATGCATCTTGAAGGTATTTCTGATGGACTTACAGTTACCATAAGCCATTTAAAAGAGCTGGTAGAAATACAAACGGAGATAAAAATATCAAGGGAAGATCTTAACCTTAGGCATTATTTAAAAAATATACTTACCATACTGCACAACGAGATAACAAAGCATGGTATAACTATAGAAATTAATATTCCGCTTGATGTAACTGTTAACTATAATCCTGCTTATTTAGAGAGTATTTTGCTTAACTTTACAACTAATGCAATAAAGTATTCAAGCCCGGATAGAAAACCGGTTATATACTATGATTTTGAAATAGATAAGGGAGTAAAAGTACTTTCTATAACAGACAATGGTGTAGGCCTAGATTTAAAAAAACATAAAAATGCGCTATTTGGCATGTATAAAACATTTCATAAACACCAAAATTCTCGCGGTATAGGCCTGTTTATAACAAAAAACCAGGTAGAGGCCATGGGTGGAAAAATTAAGGTGTATAGCGAAGTTAATAAGGGTACTACATTCAAAATTTTTTTTAATGAAGAAAATTAAAAGCCTTTACGTTATAGACGATGATAAGATTTATCATTTTTTACTTAAAAATCTTTTTAAGCAAAATGGTATACAGGTGGCTACGTCTTTTTTTCTTAACGGATCTGAAGCAATCGAAGCGATTAAAAATGGTACGGATACTGGTGCTCTGCCTGATTTGATCTTGCTTGATGTAAATATGCCTATAATGAATGGATGGCAGTTTATAGAGGAGTATAATAAGCTTTTAGCAGTGTTGCCTAAAAACTCTGTTATATATATGATAAGTTCATCAAATGATGAAGTTGATATTAATAAGGCAAAAGGATATTCACAAATTGTAAAAGATTATTTGCTGAAACCTATATGCAAAGAAGATCTTGAGAAGATTTTTGTTGTAGAGCAAAACTAAAAAACCGTTTCATTTGAAACGGTTTTTTTTTATATAAGTGACTTTAATTGATTAATTAAAGCGTATTTCCAGTACATCAATCTCACCTTCGTTTACTTCATTATTGTCATCCGGAATTATATTAATACCCGATATGCATAATGCCTTTACCGTCTTTTTACCGGTTTTTACTAATTTATTAAAATTAGAAGGATGAAGCATAAGCATTACGTTCTCGCTTAATGCATTTGTAAGGATAAAATTCTTAATTGTTGCTAAGTCAATGTTTCTTTTCATGGCGCTATAGTTTAGAAGGTTGTGGTGCAAAGATGCGCTATAAACCTTTAAAGTTTTGATAATGAAATGCCAATAAATGTTTAAATTTAGTTAATAAAAAAAGTCTTAACTTCCAGTACTGTTTCGTTTTCGCTTTGGGTATTTGCGAGGCATACCTTAGCAATATAAAAAGTCAAAATATCGGGCTATATTTGTATTGCAACAATTTTATATATGCCGTTTTTTATTGAAGTTATTTTACCGCTTGCATTGCCAAGGCCTTTTACTTATGCTATTACTGCGGCAGAGTATGATTTTATTAAGCCCGGAATGCGTGTGGCGGTACCTTTTGGTAAAAATAAAATATATACCGGGCTTGTTACAGGCCTGCACCAAAACCCTTCGCAGCTGTATGCTGCAAAAGAAATTCATCAAATATTAGATGATAAACCACTTGTAACACCGGTACAGCTGCAGCACTGGCAATGGATTGCAGAGTACTACATGTGCAGTGTTGGCGAAGTTTACAAATCGGCCCTGCCATCGGCCTTTCTTTTAGAAAGTGAAACCATAATTACTGCACAAAAAGACTTTGATCTTCAGGGGATTGATCTATCTGATGAGGAATATCTTGTGTATGAGGCGCTTCAAACACAAAGTGCATTAAAAGTGCAGGAGGTAGCATCTATACTTAATAAAAAAACAATACTGCCGGTACTCAACAGGTTAATATCTAAGAGTGTTATTTTATTGCAGGAAGAAGTTAGTGAAAAATATCAGCCTAAAAAAATAAAGTACATACGGCTTCAGGAAGAGTTTTTAAAAGAAGAACAACTAAATGAGCTATTGCAGCTGCTATCAAGGGCGCAAAAGCAGCGAGAAGCGGTATTGATGTACTTTCAGTTGCATGCCACAGAAAAAAAGCCGGTAAAGGTTAAAAAACTTATTGAGGCAGGAACCACGGCAGCAGTTATCAAATCGCTTGTTGATAAAGATATTTTCGAGGAGTATTATTTACGGGAAGACAGGGTTACTTTTTTAGGGTCAAATAGTGCTGGTTTTTCACTTTCGGATAAGCAAAATGAAGCTTTTGAGGCTGTAAAAAACAATTTTGAAAAACACCCGGTAACATTGCTTCACGGCATAACCTCAAGCGGTAAAACCGAAATTTATATTAAGCTTATAGAGCAGTATATTGCTTTAGGCAAGCAGGTACTTTATCTATTGCCCGAAATTGCCCTTACCACCCAGCTTGTGGTTAGGCTTACGGCATATTTTGGCAACAAAGTAGCGGTGTTTCATTCTAAATATACCAATAACGAGCGGGTAGAAGCCTGGCAACAAGTGCTGCAGGGCAGTGAAAAAGCCCAGGTTATTATTGGGGCACGCTCGGCACTCTTTCTTCCGTTTCAGGATTTGGAACTTATAATTATTGATGAAGAGCACGAGCAAACCTTTAAGCAGCAGGATCCTGCGCCACGCTATCATGCCCGTGATGCCGCGATTGTACTGGCAAGCTACCATAATGCAAAGGTGCTGTTAGGCTCGGCTACCCCATCTATTGAGAGCTATACTAATGTAAACTCGGGTAAATATGGGTATGTTGAGTTAAAAGAGCGCTTTGGTAAAGTGCTTCCGCCAGAAATTGTTTTGGTAGATATTAAAGATAAGTACAAGCGCAAGCAAATGACCGGTCACTTTAGCGATACCCTAATTGAGGCTATTGCCGAAACCCTTGCAAATGGGCGGCAGGTTATCCTATTTCAAAACAGGAGGGGCTTTTCGCCATGGGTAGAGTGTATGACGTGTGGCCATGTGCCGCAATGTCCTCAGTGCGATGTGAGCCTTACCTACTACAAGTACAAAAATCAGCTACGATGCCACTATTGTAGCTATCATATTGCAAACCCCACGCACTGCCACAAGTGCCATAGTACAGATATTTCGTCTAAGGGGTTTGGTACAGAGCAGATAGAGCAGGAACTCAAGGTTTTGTTTCCGGATAAAAACTCCTGGCGTATGGATCAGGATACTACGCGGGGTAAACATGGTTACGAAAAAATTATAGATGCCTTTAAAAACGGTGAGACAGATATACTTGTAGGTACCCAGATGCTGGCTAAAGGGTTGCACTTTGATAACGTGGGCCTTGTGGGGATACTTAATGCTGACAATATGCTTTACCAGCCTGATTTCAGGGCTTTTGAAAGGGCGTATCAAATGATGGTGCAGGTAGCGGGGCGTGCCGGCAGAAAAGATATTAGGGGTATGGTTATGATACAAACCTATAACCCGCTGCACAATGTTATAAGGCAGGTAACCGAAAACGACTACGAAGGCATGTTTAGAGAGCAATTATATGAAAGGCGTAACTATAAATACCCACCTTATTTCAGGATGGTACGCATAAGCCTAAAACACAAAGAGTACGAAAAGCTTAAAGATGCCGCCCTGTGGCTTTATAATGTATTGGTCCAGAATGTAAACGTTCCGGTTTTAGGCCCTGAAGAGCCTGCTATAAGCCGTATTCGTAATGAATATATAAGGGCAATAATGATAAAAATACCACTGGGCGAACCATTAGGTAAAACAAAAAAATCTATTCGCAAAATTTTAGATAGCCTTGATGCTGTGCCACAATACAGGTCTGTAAAAGTTACCGTAAACGTAGACCCTTATTGATCTTTACCCAAGGCAATAGCAAGGTCTTCTTTTTTATTGCGGCTCAAAGGTATCTTAGCGGCACCTATCTCTGCAAACTTGCTGTTAAAGCGCTCTACCTTATCAATGTTTATAATATACGACTTGTGTACCCTTAAAAATTTATCTGTAGGCAATTCTGCCTCAAAAGATTTCATGGTAGAGAGCACCAGGTGGCTTTCTTCTTCGGTAATAATCTTGATGTAATCGCCAAAAGCTTCTACCCATTTAATTTTGTCAATATATACCTTAAAGTTTTTAAGGTTGCTCTTTACAAAAATAAATTCGCCCTCTTCTTCCGGGCCGTCTTTTTTGTGCTGGTTAAAGTCAAGCGCTTTTTGCACCGCTTTATTAAAACGGTCTTTAGTAACAGGTTTTTGAAGGTAGTCAAGAGCGGCATAGTCAAAAGCGCGCAAGGCATAATCCGATTTGGAAGATACAAATATAATCTGCGGCCTGTTTTTTAGTCCGTCCAAAAGATCAAAACCGCTTTGCACCGGCATCTCAATGTCCAGAAACAATAAATCTACATTTCTGTTAGCAATGCAGTTACGTGTTTCTGAAGCGTTGGAGAAGTCTCCCACCAGATTTAGATCCGGATGCTCGTTTACAAGCTTAGCGATGGTAATCCTCTGTATTGTACTATCGTCTACAACAACACAGTTTAATTTCATCTATAAGATAGTATTAGTAAAGTTTAGTATTAATTTGATGTTTGATGTTGGGTGAATACAAATATAAATAATAAAACGTTTTTTAACATTGAAAAAAAGCAATTTTGGGGTTTGCAGATTAAATATAAATAACTACATTTGCACCCAAATTTATAACAAAATAATTATTGTATTATGAATCACTATGAAACTGTTTTCATCTTGAATCCCGTTTTATCTGAAACCCAGGTAAAGGAAACAGTAAGCAAGTTTGAAGATTACCTTACTTCAAGAGGCGCAGAATTTGTGTCTAAAGAAGATTGGGGCCTTAAAAAATTAGCCTACGAAATCCAAAATAAAAAGAGCGGATTTTACACTTTGTTCCAATTTACAGCTCCTGCTGAACTTCTAATCGGTTTTGAAACTGAGTTTCGCCGTGACGAAAGGGTTATGCGTTTCTTAACGGTTAGCCTGGACAAGCACGCTATATCATGGGCAGAGAGAAGAAGGGAAAAACTAAAAACTAAAGCAAACTAAGTTATGTCAACTATAGAGCAGTCAGCTAAAGGCAAAAAAGACGGAGATATCAGATATCTTACGCCTTTAAATATTGAGACTAACAAGCAAAAAAAATATTGCCGTTTCAAAAAAGCAGGCATTAAGTATATTGATTATAAAGATCCTGACTTTTTGCTTAAATTTGTTAACGAGCAAGGTAAAATCCTTCCTCGTCGCCTAACTGGTACATCTCTAAAATTCCAGAGAAAAGTATCTGTAGCCGTTAAAAGAGCACGTCATTTAGCATTAATGCCATATGTGGCTGATTTATTAAAATAAAAAGGAGGCAATATTATGGAACTTATACTTAAACAAGACGTACAAAATTTAGGTTTTAAAGATGATGTGGTTACTGTAAAAGCCGGTTACGGCCGTAACTTCCTTATCCCACAAGGTTTTGCTGCTATTGCAACTCCTTCAGCCCGTAAAGTATTGGCTGAAAACCTTAAGCAAAGGGCTTTTAAAGAGCAAAAAGTTGTTAACGATGCTAAACAAGTTGCTGAGGCACTTAAAGGTATTGAAGTTAAAATTACCGCTAAAGCCGGTGGCGAAAAACTATTTGGTTCTGTAACCAATGCTGATATCGCTGCAGCGCTTGAGAAAAACGGTCAGTCTATCGATAGAAAATTCATTACCAGTGGTATTGTAAAACGTACAGGTAAATATTCTGCAAGCATCAGGCTTCACCGCGATGTTATTGTAGATTTCCCTTACGAAATCGTAGCAGAGCAAACTGAAGCTTAATTCTTATTACAAGGATAAAAAAAAACCCACGCTTAGCGTGGGTTTTTTGTTTGTATCTATTAGTCTTCTCCTTCCATATCCCATATTTCGCTAGACTTGTACGTTATTTCCAGCCGCGGCATAGCAAAGCCACCTGTCTTAATTTCTTTAATAAGGGCAATCATGCGCATGTTTTTACCTTCATATTTAGCTGCGTTATCTATCAGTAGCTTATCATCCATTTCAAAGGTTTCAAAAATATGTATTACCGTAGCACTTTCATTAGCCACGCATTTGCTCCAGTTTTTACCATCTTCAGATATAGTAAGATAATTAAACATGCCACCTTTTTTGTATGCATTAAAAGGCGTAACAATTACCTTGCCTTCAAAACCTTTTAATCTTTTTAGTGCTTCGTCCTTTTCAATATCTTTGTTTCCCACCAGGCCACCTATGCTGTTTATATACATGTAGCGTATAATGCCGGCTTCGTCTAGCATTTCATCTTCGCCTTTAAAGCGTTTTAATAACGCGCCCGATATCTTTTCGGCATTTACCCAGTCTTCTTCTATAAGATAGGGTATAATGCTGTTCCAGTCTTCTTCGGTTAAAATGTTTTCTTTCTGGGCATGGCAAAAGGGTGCAAAGAGCAGGGCTGTAAAAAGTACTACAGGCCTTAAAAATGTTTTCATAAGGTAAGGGATGTTAAAAGGTTTATTTATTGCAATGATAACAATAAAAAACATCCGTTATTATGGTACCGAAAAATAAATTTTAGGGCTACCGATACTTGTCATTAAGGCCTTTACCTTCCAGTATTATGGGTTTTATTTTTTCAAAACGGGCAAGTTTGGTCTTGTCCTTTTTTGCTTCGGTAATATATTGTGCAAATTCTTTTTGCTTGTAGGGAGAAAAGGCTTCAAAAGCTGTTTTAAGGACTGTGTCGGCGTTTAAAAGGGCCTGAAGGTATTCTGGTATAGCCAGCTCTTTTTTAGGAAGAGCAATGCCCATTCCTGCTTTTTCAACGGCAATGGCTTCAAGAATATATTTTAGCACAAGCGCTTCGTCTATTTCATCTTTAGATGTAAAGCGCCACTGACGTAAATATTTTGTAGTACCTTCATTAGCATTGACAAGTATTTTGCCTTCATCTTTTAGGAAGACACCTTTATGAAACCATAGCGTAAAAAAGTTTTTAAATCCGGCTATGGCTAACACATTTTTACCGTTTATGGTATATACCGGGCCACCCCACTTGGTGGTTTCTGCCAGCTCAGTCTTAGCAATAATGGATTTGAGCACCTCCAGCCCTTCGGGCCAAAGGTGGTCTTTTATCCATATTTTCTTTTCTGTATCCACTATTTTTTCTTTGCAGTAAGCTCAGCAATACGTACGATAACCTCTGTTGCCTTAACCATGCTTTCTACAGGTACATATTCATACTTGCCATGAAAGTTATGACCACCGGCAAATATATTAGGGCATGGCAGCCCCATATAGCTCAGCTGGCAACCGTCGGTACCGCCACGAATGGGTTTAATAAGTGGCTTAATTCCTAAGTCTTTCATTGCTTTTTCGGCAATTTTTACAATATGAAAAACAGGTTCAACCTTTTCTTTCATGTTGTAATACTGGTCTTTAATATCGGCCACGGCAATATCTCCGCCAAATTGCTTTTTGTATTTACGGTTAATGCTGTCGGTTATTTTTTTAACCAGCTTTTTACGCTTTTTAAACTTCCTGCTGTCATGATCGCGAATTATAATCTGTACCGTGCTTTCTTCAATGCTGCCGGTAATGCCCACTACATGAAAGAACCCTTCATAACCTTTAGTCATTTCGGGTACTTCTTCTTTAGGTAGTTTTGATATGAAGTTGTTTGCAATAAGCATAGAGTTTATCATTTTGCCCTTAGCATAACCCGGGTGAACGCTTTTGCCGCTAAAGGTAATCTTAGCACCTGCCGCATTAAAGTTTTCATACTCCAGTTCGCCTATCTGGCTGCCATCCATGGTATAAGCCCAGTCTGCGCCAAACTTTTCTACATCAAACTTGTGTGCGCCACGGCCTATCTCTTCATCCGGAGTAAAGCCTATGCGAATTTTTCCGTGCTTGATGTCAGGGTTTTTTACAAGGTGCTCCATAGCCGAAACAATCTCGGTAATACCGGCTTTGTCATCTGCGCCCAGCAGGGTAGTACCGTCAGTGGTAATTAGGGTTTGCCCTTTATATTGCAGCATGTCTTTAAAGTACTTTGGCGAAAGCACTATGTTTAGCTCTTTGTTCAATATAATATCGCCACCGTCATAATTTTCAACTATTTGTGGCTTAATATTAGCACCTGTAAAATCAGGAGTGGTATCAAAATGCGATACAAAGCCTATTACAGGAACTTCATGTTCTACATTAGATGGTAGTGTGGCCATAATGTAGGCATTCTCATCAATGGTAACATCTTCAAGGCCTATGGCTTTTAGTTCTTCAACAAGCTTATTGGCAAGGTCCCACTGTTTTGCAGTGCTGGGTGTAGTGTCAGAATTCGGGTCGCTCTCTGTATCAATAGTTACATAACTGATAAAGCGATTTATAATGTGCTGCATTTTGTGTTTTTTGTTATTGAAGCACAAATTTACAATTTATTTGCTAAGGGCAATCAGTGTGTTTTTTTATTGAGGTGTTTTTCAATTTGGTGCAGCACTTTGTCCCAATGTATTTTCATTTCATTCAGTTGCGTCTCATCAAGTAGTTTTTCCTGATGAAAACTAATGGTAGCGCCGGTTTTGGCATGCAAAACCTTTAGTTGTATGGTAGAGTTGTTATGCCAGTCTTTTTTTTGGTATTTGAGCCTTACATGAGATAGTTCTTTGTAAGTACGTATACAAATATGGGTGCCATATTTAGTAATATACTGTTGGTTTCTTTGCCATTTAATGTCGGCATAATAGCCCAGCCACACCTGTATGCCTTTTTCAGAAAACAGGTAATCCCAGGCATCATGTACGGTTGCAGGAAAGGTTCTGCTAACGCCTACCTGATTACCTGCATCTTTTGTTTACCTGCGTTTTCCATATTATTTAAGCCATGGGCCTGGCAAGATAATAAAGTACAAGTAAGTAAAGGAGCAGTAAAATGCCGTGTACTACTACATATAGACCCTGTGTAAAGGTTAAGAAGGAAAAAAGCAAGTGCGATACCAAAAATGCAGTAAAAAACAGTGTAGATGCATAGCGCGTATTTATGTTTTGGGCATAAAAATCAAAACGTACACCCAAAACAAAAAATAAGGTAAGTGCAAATGTTATAAAACTCCCTATACCAAGGAGCATCCGCAGGGCATTATCGTTAAAGCTGTAAAAGCCATAGGCCATTAGTGCGCTTATTCCTACCGCTATAGAGGTGGTTATGGGGTTAATTTTCATTTGTGTATAAATATTTTTATTTGGCTTCGTTTGATGGTGGGGGTGGCGGAGGTGGTACATGGTCAAAAATACCTGATAAACCTTGTGCTTCAGATGCAGGCTCCCAGTCCTGCATGCCCTGTTTCCATACAAAGTGTTCTTTTGTAAATTGCCCTGTCACCGCATATTCTTTAAGCTGTTGCAGGTTGTGTGGCCCGGATTGCTGCCCGTTAAGCGCTATATGATAAACCGTTACGGGCGGTGGTGGTGGAGTAGATGATATGTTGCCCATCATGTTGCCCATTTGATTACCCATTACACCACCTACAGCCATACCTGTCATTATGCCAAGCGGATTAAAACCGCCGCCGCCAAGGTTTACATTGCCCATTTCGCCCAGGCTGTTGGCCGCGGTTTTAAGTATATCGGCCTGCTGGTTAATTTGGTGTACAGCAAAGTTTTTACCTTCTACACCCATTTCCGTATCTTTACGTTGTATGCGTGCCATTTCGCCCAGGTTTGTAATTTCTACCCCTGTTTTAGCATCAATAAAGCGGGTTTGCTGGTCGGCTGTGGCTGATTTGAGCTGTATAAAAAACGGATGTGTTTTATCGAGTTCTATTGCCCCAATATCAAGGCGCACTACATTAATGCCAAAATCATCATGCAATATAACATTCATTTTATCGGCAATATACTGGCTAATATCTTCAATCCTGCGTTCCATTTGCATTACAGGCAGGCCGGTATCAGCAGGTATATTAATTACTATAGATTTTATCCTGTTAGTAATAAAATCTTTAATTACCCCTTCAAATTTATCAAGGGTAAAATGCTGTAACCTGTAATACTCTATAAACTTAACAATGTCTGTAACGTTAAACATTAGTGTGCCGCGTACGGCACATGGTACTGGCAAATCAGGAAAACGGTTGTCAAAAACATCAAAATAGGGTATGCCAAACCTTATTTGTATGTTGCGCTGGCGGTTAAAAAAGTAAACCTGTGCTGTAAAAGGAGATTCGCCACCATATAAAGATCCTACCAATCCTGTAAGTATAGGGAAATTGGCTGTTTTTATAAGCTCATTTATAGGGCCATCAATTACATCAATATTTTTTGTTCCGTCGCTATAAAAAAATACAGCAGATTCATGCGGCATCAGCAAAAGGCGGCTGCCATAACGTATGGCATTTTCTTTATCTGTTGAATTAACCTCACCATTTGGCGACCATTTTTCTACAAGATATTCATCACCGTGGCTATGGATAACATCCATAAATCCGCCATCATTGCCCCTGAAAAAATTCATTATGCTCATAATTATCTTTTTCTTTTCTTGGTTTTAGCTTTCGTTGTTTTAGTAATCTGGGCTATGCTGTCTTTTACAATTGCTTCAGCCAGTTCTATTCGACTTTTTAAAGTATATTTATTTGTAATAGAAGCTAATTCTGCTCTTTGGCCTGCACGGGTAAAGTTTTTTTCTTTTATAAGCAGGTCAACTTCTGTCTCTACAATTTCATCAATTTTCTTTTCCTGTGTATTGTCTTGATAAATATCAATTTTAATTTGATTGGCAAGCCTTATCGCCCTGTTAAAATCACGCGCATCGGTAAGGCTGTCAATCTCTATAAT
This sequence comes from Bacteroidota bacterium, assembly GCA_040387455.1. GTDB lineage: Bacteria > Bacteroidota > Bacteroidia > Flavobacteriales > Flavobacteriaceae > Flavobacterium. The sequence continues at coordinate 2,128 of JAZKDS010000435.1, read as the reverse complement.
AAGAATTTTTTCCAGGTATTTTTCCCTCTCATATTTACTTTCAACCTGTAAGGCAGCTTGTTTTGCCAAACTTATTTTGTTCTCTACTATAAGCCTCTCAGTTTTGTCCTCAGGATCTTCTACTGCTGTTTTAGGGTCAGGTTTTGGTATAAGTGTAAAAAGATATATTAAAATACCAATTATCATAAAGGTAGCTCCTGCGGCAATATAATCGCCTGATTGTCTTTTTTTAATTATGGTATCGCGTTCATCAATCAGCCGTTGTACATTAGTTTTAATTTCGTTATTAGCCCCATATTTTCTTAAAAGGCTTTCTGCCTGCGCATTTGTACTAAATATAATACTTTTATGCACTGCGGCATAACGGTCAAACAGCGGCTCTTTTTTTATAAGTTTTTTATATATGATGTATAGCCCACCGGTCACCAAAATTTTAAAGCATGAATTTATAACAGGAACTGCAGGTGCCTTATTAAATGATTTTAGTGTTGCTACACTTTGTTCCAGCGAATTAAAAGACTCTTGCAGAGTGTCGGAGTCCTGAATTTTTTCTGTAGTTAAAATATAGTCGCACGAAGGGCAAACTTTGCTCAGGCCACTTATAACCTCTCCACAATTTGGGCACTTCTCTACTTTTGCGCGGTTTTGTGTATTTAATTCATACAATTTTCCGTCCAGTATCATTTCAAGTTCATCAACATCAAAGCCCAGGCCTTCAGCCTTTCGTTTCAGTACATTTTTTTCTTTATCTGTAATGTAGCCATCAGCAAGGGCTAGATTAACCAGGTTTTCCAGTTCAGAATTCATTAAGGGTAATTTGTTATTGTTTTTGGTAATGCTTCCAAATTTACACATTGCATGTAATAATGCAAATAAATTTAGATTACCTAAATAAGATTTATAAAAAATAAATTGTTTTTAATTTTATATTTTTGCAGATAACAACACAACAATCATGTATAAATCTATAATTAGGCCATTACTTTTTAAATTTGATCCGGAAAAGGTACATCATTTTACATTTTCTTCAATAAGGGTGTTAAATAGTATACCTGGATTTTCCGGTATTTTTAAATCGGTTTATGAGATTAATGATGCAAGGCTGGAACGCGAAGTTTTCGGTTTGAAGTTTAAAAACCCTGTGGGGCTTGCTGCAGGTCTTGATAAAGATGCTAAACTGTATAAGCAGTTGGGTAACCTGGGCTTTGGGTTTATAGAGATAGGCACACTAACGCCAAAGCCTCAGGATGGCAATCCTAAAAAAAGGCTTTTCAGGCTGCGTAAAGACAGTGCTATCATCAACCGTATGGGTTTTAATAACGGAGGTGTTCAGGCCGCCGCAGAGCGTCTTAAAAGCAATCCTGCAGGCAAAGGACATGTGCTTATAGGTGGTAACATTGGCAAAAATAAAGTTACACCTAACGAAGATGCTGTTAGTGATTATGAAATTTGCTTTGACGCGCTATATGATTATGTAGATTATTTTGTGGTAAATGTTAGTTCACCCAACACACCTAACCTGCGTGAATTGCAGGATAAGGAACCGCTTACAAAACTGCTGCAAACGCTTCAGGATAAAAATGCAGCCAGGCCTAAGCAAAAGCCTATTTTACTTAAAATAGCACCTGATTTAACAAATGAGCAATTGCTTGATATAATTGATATTGTAAAAACTACCGGTATTGCCGGTGTTATAGCCACTAATACTACCATATCACGTGAAGGTTTGCTTTCTGAAGATAAAAATGAAATGGGTGGGCTGAGTGGTAAACCATTGGCCAAGCGTTCTACCGAAGTTATACGTTTCCTTTCAGAAAAAAGCAACAAAGCATTTCCTATTATTGGAGTGGGTGGTATACATAGTGCCGATGATGCACTTGAAAAACTGGAAGCCGGTGCAAGCCTGGTACAGTTGTATACGGGCTTTATATATGAAGGACCTGCACTTATAAAAGATATTAATAAAAGAATATTAAATTCTTAGTGGCTCAGCAGCTTAAGAAATGGAAAAAATAAAAATAATAGAATGTCCGCGCGATGCCATGCAGGGTATAAAAGCTTTTATACCCACACAACGCAAAATTGATTATATACAATCATTACTGCGTGTAGGCTTTGATACGCTTGA
>JAZKDS010000434.1:0-3084 GCA_040387455.1 Bacteroidota bacterium | reverse complement strand
GCACCCGTTAACGGCACGCTGGGCTTTGACTTTTCCTATACAGCCAGGCCCGATGCTAACGGCAATTTTGAGGTAAAAGTTAACCTGGAGCAAATTTCGTTCATAGATTTTTATTACGATTACAAGCCCGCAGGCTGCATTATAGCCCAGCCGGGAGAAGCGTACACTCTTGATATTACAGAAAAAGAAGATGAAATTACCTATACTGTGGCCGGTAAAGAAGCTGAAGGCCAGCAGTTGTACCGCACCTTTATGGCGAACAAAAACCGCATAACCTTAATGGTTGAGCTTGCCTATGAGGCATTAAAACTCGATAACGCCGAAATGCAGCAGGCCGACTTTAAAAAAAGGGAAGACACTGATGTTTCCGCACTAAAAAAACTGCTGGATACCAAAGCCATTTCAAAAGATTTTTATACTGCGGCAATATCAGAGCGCCACTATTTTTATACCGCATCAACGTCTTATGCCATTTGCTTAAGGCTATCACATGCCGAATATGATGAAACCGTTAAAAACGACCCCTCTTTTAAAGCTTCATGGCCGCAGGTATTTGAGGCAAACCCTCCTGCAGATAAGGCCCTGCAACAGTCGCCGTGGGGTGTAATTTACCTGGATTGCTATAAGTATTACACGCTATACAAGCAGGCAGGTTATGACACCCGTAAGCTTATCGAACCAAACCCTGACCCGCTGGCCGATATAAAAGCTATTGATGCCATAATCCCTGCCCTGCATACAGAATACTATACAGCAGCCAGGATACACCTACAGGCAGCCGAAAATGCAAAAGATAAAGACCTGTTGGGCAAGTTTGAGTACTTTAAGCAAAAATATCCTGCCAGTATCTATACCGCTTACCTTGAGCCCGATATTGCGCCTGTTACTGCATTTTATGCCGAAAATAACAGCCTGCCTGCTAATGCGGCTTATGTAAAAAACTATGCAGATATCAATACGCTGGAAGATATAACTAAGAAGTTTCCAGGCAAAAAACTTTATTTTGATGTATGGGCCACCTGGTGCGGCTATTGCCGCGAAGAGTTTAAATATAAAGACGAACTGTACAAACTACTCAAAGCCAATGATATTACGGTAGTGTACGTATCTTTTGACAACGATGAGGCCGATGAAAAATGGAGGAAAATGATTAGCTTTTATGGATTACAGGGTTATCACATAAGGGCCAATAAAGCTTTAGACAGTCATTTATCGCACATTTTTAGTGGTACCGGCAGCATTGCACTACCCTGGTATTTTTTAGTGGACAGCAAAGGTGAATTAGCCGTTAAATATGCCGCGCCACCATCGGAACTATCTAAGCTGGAGGCCGAAATTAAAAAACTATAACCGCCGTGAAATCAAAACTACTCTTGCTATTTTTAAGCATCGTTACACTTGCCACAGCCAAAACCGCTACCATTAAAGGCCATATAAACGGCAAGCTGCCCGAAACCCTGTATTATACAGCACCTGTTAACGGCGCTTTTGGGTTTGCAATGTGCTATACCGCAACCGTTGATGCCAAAGGAAATTTTGAAATCAAGACCGACACCTATGGTGTAACATTTATCGATGTATACTACAACTACCAGCCCGCTGGCTGTATTGTGATACTGTGTGGCGGAGCCTACAGCCTTACCATTACAGAGAAAGAGGGCAAAGTTACGCACCTGCTAACCGGTACCGATGCCGAAATGCAAAAACGTTACAGCGCCCTGGTAAATAACCGTGAAGCTCATTTTTTTGATTTGGCACAGCAGGCCTTTGAAATTGAAGAGCCGGGTGCTTTTACTGATTTTTTTGATTCAAAGCTCCAGGCCGACCTCAAGGCACTCGATACAAACAACCCAAAAATTATACCTGCTGCTGCTTCAGTACCTTTGGTGCGCGAACGCCAAAGTTTTTATGCCGCAGCAAAGTCATATGCTCTGATTTTAAAGCACCTCAAAGCCGAAAGAGAACCTACACCACCCAATCTGCAGCCCTTTGATGCCATCTGGACTAATCTCTATAGTAAAGAGATTGCGGGCATAAACCAGTCGCCGTGGTGCAGCTACTACCTTGACGGCTACAAAAATTACGTTATCTATAAATCAGTAGGGTTTAACGGCAAAGATATTGTACGTGCCCCCGATGCGCTTAGCGATATAAAAAGGGCAACCGGGCTTTTACCAAAACAGTTTCATGAAGTTTTTATAGCCCAGCAGCTGTACAATTATACATTTGGAAACCGCAAAGACAAGGGCGCTATTATGCTGTTTAACTTTCTTAAAGAGCAGTACCCAAACAGCGGTTTTATAAAATACTTTGAACCCAAAGTGGCACCTGTAGTTAACTTTTTTGCCGCAACCGATAACCTGCCGCAGGGCGCTGCCTTTGTAGACAACTATGACCAAATCAATACGTTTGAAGATCTGGTTAAAAAATTTCCGGGTAAAAAGCTGTATTTTGATGTATGGGCCACCTGGTGCGGACCCTGCCGCGAAGAGTTTAAATATAAAGACGAACTGTACAAGCTGCTTGCCGCCAATGATATTACGGTTGTTTACATTTCTTTAGACAAAGACGACAAAGATGAAACCTGGAAAAAAATGATAGGCCATTACGGCCTTCAGGGCTACCATATAAGGACAAACCAAAAGCTTGGCTTAAATCTTAACACACTGTTTAACAGCGATGGCAATGTAAACAGCGTTACCACAGCCATACCGTGGTATATTTTAGTAAACAACACCGGTACTATTACCGCACTGCATGCAACGCCACCATCTGAAATGGACAAGCTGGAACAGCAGGTTAAAAAGCTGTAGCTACTTTGTTTCTGAGCCGCTTAGCAGCTCAGAAACAAAGTAGCTCAGAAACAAAGTAGCTCAGAAACAAAGTAGCTTAGTGGCTAAGAAGCTCGGTGGCATTAATAATTTACCTTTTCTAACCTTAACTCGCTCGATTTGTTCTTCTCATCAAAGTTTTCATATAGCATCAGGTACCCTTTTTTAGCATTCATGGCATGTATGCTGCTGTTTTCGGTTTTAAGGTTAAGCGTTTGCCTTTCAAACACACCCTCGCTGTAGTGCACAATGC
>JAZKDS010000433.1:8770-12600 GCA_040387455.1 Bacteroidota bacterium | reverse complement strand
CGGTAGTATCACATTCGGTAAGGTCAGCCTCTGTAGGCTCAACCAGTATCGGTAGGGGCTCTACACGGATGTCAAGCAGCACAATGCGGTAACAGCCGGTTTCGTTGTTGGTTACCCTTACAAAGATGGCTTCTACAGCCGGTGTGTCGTTCGGATAGGCATCCGGTGTGGTTATAACTGCTGTTTGGTTTACAGCATCATTATATGTTTGATAGAATGTAACAGTAACACCAAAGGCGCTTTCGGTTATCTCATCTATTTTCGACGTAAGGTCAAATATTTCTACTTGATCACCCGGATTGTTCTCGTCACATAATGTCAGTGGCGTTGGCTGGACAGCTATAGGTAGCGGGTTTACAATCAATTCAAGCTCCACAATGTCATAACAGCCTGTAGCGTTGTTGGTTACTTTAATGTATACAAAACCACTATCGCTGTTATAGCTTGCCGGTGTAGGTATAGGGCTAACATTGTTTTCGGCATTAAGCTCTGTTTCAAAATAGCTTACGCTAAATTGAGCAGGGTTAAGGTTGCCAAGTATTTGTGGTGCATAAATAGTAAGGTCAAACACAGTAATACCATCGCTGTCGTTACTGCCTGCATCGCAAAGCGCATAAGGTGCTGTAGGATCTACAGCTACCGGCCTAGGATTTGCTGTGAGTTGCAGCGGTATAATGGTTTGACAGCCTGAAGCTAAAGTAGATTCAAGAACTATATATAGCGTTTGGATATTTGCTACAATGTTAGCATATGCTGTAAGGTTTGTAATAGGACTTACGCCAAATTCTGCATCCTGAGGGGTTTCATAAATGGCTACTGTTACGTTAGGCTGGTTGCCCAGTGCCTGTGCAAGTGCCGGAGCCAGGTTAAATATACCATGGCCGGCAGTATCTATAGCACATGTTACAAGCGGTTGTGGTATAACTGCAGGTACAGGTGGCTGCACTATAATAAGGTCAAACTGGTCTACAGCGGTACAGTTAGGTGTAGTGCCTGTCTCGGCATATACATAAACTGTTTGGCTTGTATTAAGTACAGTACCACCCGGCATTAATGTGCCCTGGCCGTTTGGCTGTGTAAAGTAATTGCCTACTGCAAGTGCAGGCAGTGTATAGTTGACACAAGAATAAATGGTATCGTCAAACGGTGGAAGATAGACTGAGTTTATAGTTACAAAATAGCTGTGCTGGTCAAAACATGTTTGTGATGATGAACCTGTGGCAGCATAAATGTAAATGGTTCTGCTTTCGGTTAATATATCTCCGGCGGCCATAGGTGTACCTGTGCCGAGCGGTCCTGTAAAGTAGTTGCCTACAGTAACAGGAGGTAATTGATATTCAAAACACGCAGAAAGGTCTGTCTGGGTATCATCTACAACAGGTGTAACATAAATTTCTACATGGAAAGGGTGTTCATCTGTACAGTTAAGCCTTCCTCCAAGTTCTGCATAAATAAACAGGTCAGTATTTTGGGTCAGTATTGTATGTGCAGGTATAAGTTGCTGCCCTGCAACATCCGGACCACCCGAAAGTGTATAATAATCTCCGCTGGTAAGTTCAGGAAGCTCATAGCTGTCACACGCTTCTACATCTGCAGGATCATCTGCATCAATAGAATATATGTTTATAAAGAAACTGTTTTCATTAAAACATGCTGCACTTGTAGCCGATTGGGCATAAATGTACATGGTAATATCATCTGTAATAACATCGCCTGCAAAGTGAGGTATCTGGCCTGCCACAGTAGGGCCGCCGGGAAGCTCAAAATAATTACCTACTGTTAAGGCATCAAGCACATACTGGTCGCAAATTTCTACATCAGACCTTGCATCGGTAACAGGCGTAACGTGAATGGTTACCGTAAAGCTTGTTTCAGACGTACAGTTAGGTACTGTAGCCGTTTGTGCGTAAACGTATATGGTTTGAGATGTTGTTATTTCTGAATTGGCTGCAAGCAGTGTACCTGTGCCACCAGGGCCTGTGTAATAATTGCCTACAGCAATTGCCGGCAATACATAAACATCGCAAATTACTACGTTTTGTACAGGCGCTACAGTCTGTGTTTGGTTTATGGTAATTGTAAAAGAGTTGTTATCTGTACAGTTAGGTATTTCGCCTGTTTCTACAAATACATACAGGGTTTGCGATGTAGTTATAACATCTCCGGCAAATTTAGGTGTACCACCACCTGCAGGTGCCGTAAAGTAGTTACCAAATGCAAGTTCAGGAAGTATATAGCTATCACAAGCAGTTACCGGATCCGGAGACGGAGGGTTAACCACAACGGTAAACATATTTTCTGATATACAGTTTGGCGTACCGCCTGTTTCGGCATAAATATATACATCCTGTGTAGCTGTTATCTCTGTACCATTAGGATATTGAGTTCCTGTTCCGCCCGGGCCTGTATAATATGCGCCCTCAGCAAGTGCAGGTAAAATATAGCTGCCGCAAACTACTACAAAGCCAGGATCTGGTATAACCACAGATGGCTTTATGGTTACAGTAAAGCTTTCCTGATCTGTACACACCGGTGTGGTGTTAGTTTGTGCGTAAATATAAATGGTTTGGTTAGTAGTAATAGGGGTGCCCGAAAGTATTGGCCCAACACCATTTGGTGAAGAGAAGTAGCCGCCAAGCGAAAGCCCGGGTAACACATACTCGCCACACACAAGCTGGTCTGGCACATCGGCCACATCAATATTATTAATGGTTATGCTAAAGCTGTTTTGTGCAGAACAGTTAGGTATAGATGGGTTTGATGCATATACATACAAGATTTGTGTTGTTGTAATAACATCATTGGCAAACTTTTGTGTGCCTGTGCCGTTAGGGGCTGTCCAGTACTGTCCATTAGTAAGTGCCGGCAGTGTGTAGCTTGTACAAGCCGTAACATCGGCAGGGTCATCTACAGTAGGCTGCGAAGATATTGTTACTACAAAGTTATTGTTAGCCGTACAGTTTGCTCCGTTAGTTACTGGGGTATAAACATAAATTGTTTGTGTGGTTGTTATAACATTATTTGTTATAGCGCCTACGCCGTTAGGGCTGGTGTAATAGTTGCCTAGTGTTAGTGCAGGTAATGTATAGCTGCTACACGCCGAAACGTTTGCAGGAGCTAAAGAACCGTTTATTATAGTAACTGTAAATGTTCTCTCTGTAGTACAGGTTGTGCTGCCTGTTGTCTGAGCCCATGCATATACCGTTTGGCTGGCTGTTAATGCTGTGTTTGCAGGTATGATACCGCCAGTACCATCAGGGCCATTGTAATAATTGCCCACAGCAAGTGCTGGTAATGTGTAACTGCCACACGCTACTACGTTAGCTATAGCAGGAATGACAGGTGCCTGTGTAACAGTAATTGTAAAGCTGCTTTGGGCAGTACATTGCGGGGTAGTGTTAGATACTACATAAACATATAGAGTTTGTGTAGTTGTAATTACATTGCCTGCAAATTTTTGTTGGCCAGTACCGTTAGCCCCAGTCCAGTAAGTGCCTGAAGTTATTGCCGGTAAAGTGTAGCTGTTGCAAACACTTTGATTACCGGGGTTTGCAGGTGGCCCGCTGCTTATTATAGTAATTGTAAATGGCCTTGTTCTGCGGCAGCCGCTTGCGTTAGGGTCTGTTACAGCATAAACGGTTTGTGTTGATGTTATTACCGTATTTGCAGGTATTATAGTAGCTGAGCTTGAGTAAGGAGCATTATAATAGGTAACGCCAGGTTGTAATGGCGGCAGGGTATATGAACTACAAGCCGCAACGCCTGGTATTGGTGCTAAGTCTGGTAATGGATTTATTGTTATTGCAAAACTATCTTCGGCAAAACATGCA
>JAZKDS010000433.1:335-8760 GCA_040387455.1 Bacteroidota bacterium | reverse complement strand
TATAAACCGTTTGGCTTGATGTAATGGTTGTATTTGTTATTTGCCCTACACCATTGGGCGATGAATAATAAGCACCGCTGGTTAATTCTGGCAGTATATAACTGCCACAACGTACAATATCATCAGAAGGCGTAATGCTTATGTTGTTTATTGTTACTACAAAACTATTTTCTGCATTACACGCAGGGTTTGTAGGGTTAGAGCTGTAAATGTATATTGTTTGCGATGTATTTATAACAGTATTCTGGGCTATAGGGCCCACGCCTCCGGGCGATGAGAAATATCCGCCGTTAGTAAGTGCAGGCAGCGTATAAGACTGGCCACATGTAGTAACATCGGCAGGATCTGGTATAGATGGTGCTCCTGTTATGGTAACTGTAAAGTTTTCGTTTTGAGTACATGCAGCAGCAGCAGGAACATAAAAATATATGGTTTGTGTGCTGGTAATCACGGCTCCGTTAGCAATTTGTCCGCCGGTACCGCCTGCTGCGCCATAATAAAACTGGCCGTCTGGCAGGTTAGGCAGGGTGTAGCTACCGCAGGTAGTAACATCCTCTGGTGTAGTTGTACTGGTTACAATGCATATATATAAACCGTTTGTGGTGTGGTTATAACTGCGCCATTGGCTATAGGCCCCACTCCGTTAGAGTTGCTAAAATAGCCACCTGTAGTTAGCGTAGGCAGGGTATAGCTGTCGCAGGCTACTACATCGGCCGGGTCTGGTATATTAGGTAATGGTGTTACAACAAGGTTAAATGATGTTGTAGTGTAGCAGTTAACATCAAAATTGCGGCTAACCCTTACATATATTGTCTGGTTGCCGCTGGTATAGGTTCCCGGAGATGTTATAGGATCTGTATTAGCATTGGCATTAGCTAAAGATGCAAAGTAAGCAATGGTATTTTGAGATGTTGACTGCCCGTTTAGTACCGCTGCATTTTGCTGAGAAAGGTTAAATACGGCTGTTCCGCTGCCTATGGCCGACTCACATTGTGTAAGGTTGCCCGGCTGTGTTGCTGTAGGTGGTGGCTGTACCTGTAACTGGAATGATGTTACGGCAAAACAGCTGCTGCTCGCGCTTTTTACGCGTGCATAAATGGTTTGGTTGGGCGTGCCGTTATAAGGCGATGGTAAAGCACCTATGTTGTTATTAGCATTGTCTAAGCTGGTGTGGTACGTAATTATGGGTGTAGGGGTTATTCCCTGGGCAATTACCGGTGTGTTTTGCACCAGGTTAAATGCATAAGTACCCGTGCCGTTACCGCAAGCAAATATAGTCTCGGGGGTGTTTGGTACAATTTGCGGGGCAAACTCTATTGTTACTGCCTGTGTGGTTGTACACCCTGTTGCCGGGTTGTTTATGGTTAAAACATAGTTGCCGGTCTGGGTTATGTTTATACTGGCGCCGCCTGTTACGGGTTGAGAGTTCCTGGTCCAGCTAAGACCATATGTAGCAGGGTTTAGGCCTGTGTTTATGGTGTAAGTGTCTCCGGTACATAATGCAGTGCCTGCAGCCTGTGTAAGGCTGGTGCCTACTACTTCCTGGCCAAGGTTAAAAGCTCCTTCGGGAAAAAACACGGCAGAGTCATACTCGCCATCTGTACCTGCTGTACCACCGTCATCGGCAACTACAAGCTTAACATGATATTGTGCACCTTCCTGCAATACTGCAGATGCATTCATTAATATTGTTTGCCCTTCATAGTTTATAGCTGAAGTAGCCGCATTGCCACCACCGTTAAACTGGCCAAATGATGCCGCATTTTGAGAGGTACATGTAGAGTTATACAGCACATTCCTGATAGTAGCTACAGATATGGGCTGGTTTGTAGTAGGGGTTACAGCAATATTTGTTGTAACGCCGGTGTTTATGTTTGTAAGTAAAAACACAAAAGCATCTTTAGATTCGCACTGGTAAGTGCCATATTCTTCTGATGCAAAAAGGAAGTTTACAGATAGGGTTGTAGTTGCAGCCACAAAGTCAAACTCGAGCGATGTGGCGTTTTTAGAGTTTATGGGCTGGCCTGCGGCTGCCATGGCAGCATTAAGGCCGGCGTCTCCACCCCATGCGGTTGATGTAAAGCTAGATACGTTAGTATTAGGCCCCTGTGCAGCCACGGCATTACCCGATGTTAGCACCACCCCGCTTGTCATCGGGAAGTTGGGGTTTGTGTTTGTAAAATAGCTTATACCGTTGCCGGAAGTGTACCCAAAATCGGTTCCTGTACTCTTGCTTACGTTAGAAACCTGTGCAAGGCACGAGTTTTTTACTAAAACAGTATTTACAAGCTGATTTGTGGTATAAGCAGAAGGGGTTACGCTTATACCCTGAGAAAACGACAATGCACCCGTAAGCAGAGCTGCAAATAGTAGTAATTTTTTCATAATCTTCATTCTGTCCTTTGGTCAGAAGGACTGTTGTTTTTTAAGTAAATAGACGCCCTAATAAATTAATTTACAGCGTTCTATTGGGGGTCGCAAATATAAAATTTTCTCTCTTAGCGCAAACAAAATTATTAACATTTTACAGTCATTTAATATTGCTGTTAATTTTTATGAACGATTTAACAACAGCGATATTGTTTAATGCATTAAATTCAAAGAATTTACTAATTTTAATAAAAATATTTTTGTTAAAAACATAAGCTAAGTTACAATTTTTTTGTTAAAATATAACTTTTCTTCAATCACAATTATTTATATAACAATTAACATGCGCAACACCCTTCTTTTTGTGTCTGAAATATAAGAATAAATAATATATTCTTATATTTGAAGAAAATATTCTATTTATGTTTGACAGGATAAGAGAGAAGCTGAATATCTTGGCGGATGCGGCAAAATATGACGTTTCATGTGCCTCAAGCGGCAGTAAGAGAAAGAACGAAAACAAAGGAATAGGAGATGCCAGCAACGGTATTTGCCACAGTTATACCGAAGACGGCCGGTGTGTGTCGCTGCTTAAAATTTTACTTACCAACCACTGCATTTATGACTGTGCTTTTTGTGTATCGCGCAAAAGCAATGATGTAAAGCGCGCTGCCTTTACGGTAGATGAAGTGGTAGAGCTAACCATGAGTTTTTATCGGCGGAATTATATTGAGGGATTATTTTTGAGTTCGGGTATTTTTAAAAATGCCGATTTTACTATGGAGCGCTTGGTGCGTGTGGTAAAAAAACTTCGGTTGGAAGAATGCTTTAACGGCTATATACATCTAAAAACCATTCCGGGAGCCAGCCCTGAGCTGCTTACCGAGGCTGGCCTGTATGCCGACCGTATGAGTATAAACCTGGAAATGCCAACCGAAACCGGCCTCAAGCTTTTAGCACCCGATAAAAGCCACGAAGACGTAAAAAAGCCGCTGGGTTTTATACAAAATACCATAACCCAGTTTAAAGACGAAAAAAAGACCGGGCTTATAAAGCATGTGCCCAAGTTTGTACCCGCGGGGCAAAGTACCCAGATGGTTATAGGTGCCACACCCGAAACCGATATGGAAATTATGTATAGTGCAGACCAGTACTATAAAGACTTTTCGCTTAAACGCGTGTATTATAGTGGTTATATACCCATAAGCAACGATACCCGTATGCCGGTTATAGGTACCCAGCCGCCACTGCTGCGGGAAAATCGCCTGTATCAAACCGACTGGCTTATGCGTTTTTATGGTTTTGACGTTAAAGAGCTTTTAAACCTTAAAAACCCACACCTGGATACCGATATGGACCCTAAACTGGGGTGGGCACTGCGTAATCTTGATCAGTTTCCGGTAGATATTAATACGGCAGACTACCGCATGATAATGCGTGTGCCGGGCATAGGGGTAGGATCGGCCAAAAAAATTGTTCAGGCCAGGAAGTTTGGCAGGCTGCGTAGTGACCAGCTTCAAAAAATAGGTATTGCCTACAACCGGGCCAAGCATTTTATACGATGTACCGATAGCCCTTACCTGCTTAATGAGCCCGACGCTCCACACCTTAAAAACCTTATACTGGCCGAGAGCAGCAGCAAATATTTAAAAACGGCGCAAAACCAGCTTAGCTTATTTTAATTATGGTTACCTATGTTTTTGACGGCTCTTTTGAAGGGCTGCTCACCGCAATTTTTGATAGTTATGATCGTAAAGAAAAAGTTGTAGACCTGATTTGTGATACCTATTATCAACCCAATATGCTGGCTATGCCCTACATAGTAGATAATGATGCTGTAAAAGCAAAAAGGGTATGGACAGGGCTGGGCAAAAAGCTAAGTGGCCAGTGGGGTGTTATGTTTTATAAGACTTACCTGAGTGAAGACCCGCAAACTTTTAAAGACCTTTTTAACTTTGCGCGTTATATTTTTGATAATCCTGCGGGTGCCGAAAGTAACTTTGGCAACCCGTATGTTATAGCCGTTAGTAAAATGGATCGAAAGGTTAATCGTGAGAAACACCGCATGAAGGCGTTTATACGGTTTCAGAAAACGGCCGATGGTATGTATTACTGCCCGGTTGAGCCCGATTTTAATGTGCTGCCCCTGATAAGCAAATTTTTTAAAGACAGGTATGCCGATCAGCAATGGATTATATATGATGTGCGGCGCAAATATGGCCTGTATTACAATCTGCAAACGGTAGAAGAGATAACCTATGATTTTGTGGCAAATGTAAATACGTCAAAAGTTGTATTGCCTACTGCTATGCAGGATGAAAAGGAAGAGCTTGCCTCATTGCTCTGGAAAGATTATTTTAACAGCACTAACATACCGGCACGCAAAAACATGAAGCTGCACATACAGCATGTGCCCAAACGCTACTGGAAATACCTTAACGAAAAAGAAGGTAAGAATTAAGGCGGTATTGTGTAATGCTATTAAACCTAAAATAAATAATCCGCAGGACACAATGCTGCGGATTATTTATTTAATTTCTCTGATAATAAATTTTACTGGCTTGCCTGCCTGCGCGCCAGTTTAATTTTTATTTTTTCGGCAAATTTTTCGGCCTCTTTACGGTTGCCCTGCCATACATCAATACTGCGCCTGGTGTTGTCTTTTAAATACAGTGTTAGGGTGTACTTCTTCTGGATGTTAAACAGTGTAATAATAAGAAACAATATGCCTATAACTGCAAATACAACTTTTATAAATACATCGGCATTATGTACAAAAAGAGGCAAAATAAAAAGGATGATTGGAAAGGCTAAAAATAGCAGGCTTTTAATTTGCGGCCTGCCTTTAAACGAAACATTGCTTACTTTGTTCAGTTCAAATTCTGCTTCCCTGCTTGAGGTTGCAAGCAATACCCTGTCAGGAAAAAGTTTACCGCAGGAGTTGCTAAACTGGGGTGTTTCTAGGTTATTCATGATATAGTAAGGTTAATTGCGAACTATATTTACGGTGTTTTTAAACTTAAGGTTTTAAAATTGTTAAAATAACTGTAGAATTAATTTTTTATATAAAAAAACCTGCAAAGTTTTAAGGCTTAGCAGGTTTTGTAAAATTTATGTTAGGCTTGTTATGCTTTTAGCCTTACTATCTGACTTTTTACCCTATCGGCAAATTTTTGAGCTTCTTTACGGTTGCCTTCCCATACATTAATGCTTGTAGATGAACCATCTTTAAGTTTAAGAGAAAGGGTATAGTTTTTATTAACCTGCCATACAGATACCAGTAGTAAAAGCAGGCCTACAGTAACAAACATTACTTTTACAAAAAAGTCATTTTCGTTAAGTAAAGAAGGCATAAAAAACAGGGGTAATGGTAGCGCTATAAAAAATAAGCTTTTAGGCGCAGGGCGGCTTGTAAAACTTACATTGCGTACAGTGTTTAGATCTATTAGCGACTCTTTGTTAGAAGAGGCCAGTATAATTTTGTCGGCAAAAAGTTTACCGCACGAATTACTGAATTGGGGAATTTCAAGTTCGGTCATGGTAGTGGTAGCAATTTATTTTTTGCATAATTACAACAATCCTAATGTAGTATTCTCGATTTTAACAAGACTTTATGTGTTGCAAAAAGGGCTAAGAAGGCATGTACACTAAATTTTCCTTGAAATACTGGCGTTTTATTGAATATTCTTAAATTGCTAAAAAAAGGAAATCCTCATTTTGTATTGCACCTTTTTGTGTTTTAACAGGTTATTGCAATAAAAATAAATGGTTAAATAGTGTCCTTGTTTATGTATGCCGGTGCATTGTATTAGTAGGTTATTGATTTTTGCCGGTGTTTTTTGCAAGCATATTTTTAAGCCTGTAATCTTCTTTGGCAACCTCATAATAACCATACAGCGGGCTCAGTTCATATATGCCCAGGCTTGCAAAAAATTCTAAGGTATTCCATAATAGAGCTATATGAGCGAGGCCTGCATTTGTGAGCTCTTTATTTAGAAATTATTTTATTGTCTATAAAATACTGTACTATATGGGGTTCTAAATTATTCAGGAAGGCGTCTTCCAGAGGTTTATAATCGCCTTTTTGCCAGCATTGGTATAAAAGGTCCTTATCAACAAACTGCACAGCAGCCATAACATTATAGTTTAGCTTGGTATCTTTAAGGTTCTCAAAGAATTCATTTTGTGGCAGCCCTTTTGCCATGCGCCTTATTTCAGGAATAGCTTCTTGCTGCATCCGTAAAATGTATGCTTTATCGGCATGTGTTAGCTGTGTGGCTTCTTTGTCAAAAGAGTTGAGTAAGGCGTAAGCCGTGGCCATTTGGAATGCATGGCGTTCTCTGTTTGTAAAGCTGCCGTTGGTTATATCAAAAACGAGTCCTGCAGCACTTTTGCCTTTAATGGCAAAAACAAGATTGGTAAAGAAATCAATTTGCTGAGAAATCTGCTGGCGGATGTAGCCTTCAGGCAGATATTCTTCCGGGATGTTCCAGTTTATAATACTCGTTTTAAAAGTATCTGTAGCCTCGCTTATGGTAAGTTCTACATGGCCGTATTTTTCGGTTTTTTTATAAAATCCGATACCGGTAACGGGTTGTGCGATATCCCAGTCTTTTATTTTGTCTATAATGCCGGAATATAAATAAACAGAGGGTAATTTATTTATATGAGTGGTGAGGTTGCAGCCATAAAAAAACCTGCAACACGTTAATGTGTTGCAGGTTATAAAAATATAACTAAAAACTAATTATACAAGATTATTTGCCACAAGGTATTCGGCAATTTGCACGGCATTTGTAGCAGCGCCTTTGCGAAGGTTATCGGCAACAATCCACATGTTTAATGTATTGTCCTGGGTTTCATCGCGGCGTATACGGCCCACAAACACATCATCTTTACCTTCGGCATATAGCGGCATTGGGTATTCAAACGCATCAATGTTATCCTGAACAGTAATGCCCGGGGTGTCGGCTAATATCCGGCGTACATCGGCAACCTCAAAATCATTGCTAAACTCAATGTTTACGCTCTCGCTGTGGCCACCCACGGTAGGGATGCGCACTGTGGTAGCGGTAACCCTTATGGAATCATCGCCCATAATTTTTTTGGTTTCCTTTACCATCTTCATTTCCTCTTTGGTATAGCCATTAGCCTCAAAAACGTCTATCTGCGGTATAGCATTACGGTGAATAGGGTATTTATAAGCCATTTCGCCCTCTATGCCTGCATATTCATTCTCCAGCTGCTTTACAGCTTTAACGCCTGTACCGGTTACGCTTTGGTAGGTAGAAACCACCACGCGCTCTATATTGTATTTTTTGTGTAGCGGCGCTAATGCCAGTACCATTTGTATGGTAGAGCAGTTAGGGTTGGCTATTATTTTATCTTCTGTAGTAAGCTCAGGGGCGTTAATTTCTGGCACTACCAGTTTTTTGGTAGGGTCCATGCGCCATGCGCTTGAGTTATCAATAACGGTAGTACCGGCTTCGGCAAATTTAGGTGCCCACTCTTTAGAGGTATCGCCACCGGCCGAAAAAAGCGCTATTTGCGGCTTCATGCTTACGGCTGTTTCAAGGCTTACCACCTTATACTTGTTTCCCTTATACTCAACTTCTTTACCAACCGACCTTTCGGAAGCCACGGGTATTAGTTCGGTTATCGGGAAATTCCTTTCGGCCAGTACTTTAAGCATTACTTCGCCTACCATTCCGGTAGCGCCTACAACAGCAACTTTCATAATGTAATTGTTATTAAAAATTAGTTTGCGTCAAAAATAGTTATAAAACTGTTTCATTACACAAAAATATAACAAAGAAAAACCGCCTTCGAGAGGCGGTTTTGTTAAACAATAGAATATATAGTGTAACGGAAACGTCTTTTATGTTATTTGTTATATTTAACCAAATAATGCTACTATTAGTTCAGAAATATAGTACAGTCCTTCTGTTAAAACGTCGGCATTGTTATTTTGTTGTTTCATTATGGCCTGCTTTTAATGGCATCCCTAATTTCCATAAGCAGTTTTTCTTCGTTTGTAGGTGCAGGCGGAGCTGCG
>JAZKDS010000433.1:0-325 GCA_040387455.1 Bacteroidota bacterium | reverse complement strand
TGCGGGTGCTGCTACTTCTTTTTTGCGGGCCGAGTTAGCCAACTTTACAATTAAAAACAGTACAAAAGCTACAATGATAAAGGTAATTATGTTGCTAAGGAAGTTGCCATACTTAACCCCGGCGCCCCAGGTAAGGTCTTTAATATCTTCAAGGCCGGCTTTTTTCAGTATTGGCGAAAGTATAAGCGGTGTAATGATATCTTCGACTAACGATTTTACAATGGCTCCAAAGGCGGCACCTATAATAACACCAATAGCAAGGTCGAGCACATTTCCTTTTAGTGCAAACTCTTTAAATTCTTTTATTATGGCCATAAGCTCTTAA
>JAZKDS010000432.1:224-1793 GCA_040387455.1 Bacteroidota bacterium | reverse complement strand
AGCAGGCCCATTTCGTCGCGGCCTTCAAAAGTACCATAGTCTACATAATTAACCCCAACATGAAAGGTTTGCGTGCGTCTGTCCCATGTATAGGCATAAGCGGCAGTACCATAAGTAACCTCGCCATAATAGCTACCGTAGTTAGCTGTAAGCTGGTTATCCATTTCAGGATTGATGGTTGCAGGATTAAAAATAGCCTGGTTTACATCATAATCATAATTGGTAATTACTTTTCCGCCAAGAGCTGCCTGGCGTGGTGATGTAACAAGATTTAGGAACTGGTAGGTATATTTACCGCCTATCTGGCTAAAACACAACGTTGTGAAAAGCAAAAAAAATAAAATATACCGGTTGTTGAACATGCAGTTTAAAGGCGATTTGTGCATACTATAACGCAGTTGCGAAGATATTATTTTTAAATAAAAAAACGGCTAAGAAATTTTAGCCGTTTTTTATTCATTTTACACCTCAAAATAAGGTGAAATCATATTATAAAGTCCTTGCATTTTTCGCTTTTTGGTCGGTTAAAGCATATTTAAGCACTTCATCCATAAACCTAACATAATGAAACGTAACGCCTTCAAGGTATTCCTGTTTTATTTCTTCTATGTCGCGGCGGTTTTCTTCGCACAAAATTATTTCTTTAATATTAGCACGTTTAGCTGCTAATATTTTTTCTTTAATACCACCTACAGGCAGCACACGACCGCGCAATGTTATCTCGCCCGTCATGGCCAGGTTCTTTTTAACCCTTTTTTGCGTAAAGCTCGATACCAATGATGTTAGCATGGCCACACCGGCACTTGGGCCATCTTTAGGTGTAGCGCCTTCAGGCACGTGTATGTGCACGTTATAGTTACTAATAACCTCTGGGGAGATGCCCAGCTGCTCTGCATTGGCCTTAATATACTCCAGTGCCAGCGTAGCACTCTCCTTCATAACCGTGCCAAGGTTGCCCGTCATGGTCATGTTTCCTTTGCCTTTAGATAGTATCGATTCTATAAACAATATATCGCCACCCACACTTGTCCAGGCAAGGCCGGTAACTACACCTGCCACATCGTTATTTTCATACTTGTCACGTTCCATTTTTGGAGCGCCCAGTACTTTAATTACATCTTCATCGGTTACTTTTACATTGTACTCCTCCTCCATGGCTATAGATTTGGCAATGTTACGTATCATTTTGGCAATCTGCTTTTCAAGGCCACGCACGCCGCTTTCGCGGGTATAACCGGTAACTATTTTTTCAATTTGTTTTTTACCTATAACAACATGTTTCGCCGTAAGCCCATGCTCTTTTATCTGTTTAGGCACAAGGTGCTTTTTAGCAATCTCCACCTTTTCTTCAATGGTATAGCCCGTCATGTTTATAATTTCCATACGGTCGCGCAGGGCAGGCTGAATGGTGCTCAAGTTGTTAGACGTGGCAATAAACATTACTTTACTAAGGTCATACCCCAGCTCCAGGAAGTTATCATAAAACTCTGAGTTTTGCTCAGGGTCTAATACTTCTAATAATGCTGATGCGGGATCGCCACGAAAATCCTGGCCGAGCTTGTCGATCTC
>JAZKDS010000432.1:0-214 GCA_040387455.1 Bacteroidota bacterium | reverse complement strand
CAATAATGCAGAAGACGGGTCGCCCTGATTGCTGGTGGTAAGCTTATCTATCTCATCAAGTACAAATACAGGGTTGCTGGTACCTGCTTTTTTAAGGCTTTGTATAATCCTGCCCGGCATGGCGCCGATGTAGGTTTTCCTGTGTCCTCTTATTTCGGCTTCATCCCTAAGGCCGCCAAGCGAAATACGGATGTACTCCCTGCCAAGTGCCTCG
>JAZKDS010000431.1:5830-6831 GCA_040387455.1 Bacteroidota bacterium | reverse complement strand
TAATTATGATAGGGCTAGAAAAGATTACAGCCTTCCGCTGGAAAGGCTGGGTATATCTACAGGAAATGCTTATAGTCTGGTAGACATTTTTACAGGAGAAACTAAAAATATTAGGGAAAATACGATAGCTTTAGCACTTGGCGGCAAAGATGGCCGTCTGTATAAAATCGTAAAACCTTAAACCGTTTAACCACATGAAACCTTTTTTAAAAAATATTTTATTTGCTGTTACCGCAATTACCTGCACTGCTATTGAGGCAAGTGCAGAGGTAACGTTGCCTGCATTTTTTACAGATAACATGGTGCTTCAGCAAAAAGCAACTGTGCCGTTTTGGGGTAAAAGCAATGCCTCATCTGTAAAAGTTACTACCTCTTGGGATAAGAAAACCTATACGGTAAAAACCAATGGTGGCGACTGGCAGGTTAGCCTTAAAACACCTGTTTATGGCGGTCCATACAACATTATCATAAATGATGGCGATGAGGTGCAGTTAAAAAATATATTGATAGGGGAAGTTTGGCTATGCAGCGGCCAGAGCAATATGGAAATGCCGCTGGAAGGCTGGGGTAAGGTACTAAACTATGCCGAAGAGATTAAAAATGCAAGCTATCCGCAAATAAGGCTGTTGCAGGCAGAGCATATAGAAAGTGCAGTTCCGCTTGATGAACTTAAGGTGCAGCATGGTGGCTGGCAGGTATGCAGCCCGCAAACCATTGCCGATTTCAGCTCAACGGCTTACTTTTTTGCGAGAAAAATATATAAAGAAAAAAATATACCTATGGGGTTGGTACACAGCTCATGGGGAGGTACAGTTATAGAAGCCTGGACCAGTGCAGAAGCATTACATACTATTCATGATTTTGATGCCGTGCTTGATGGTATGAAAGATGAAGAAAGCAGGAAAGCACAGGAGCAAAAATTTGCCCTTGATATGCAGGCCTGGAATCAGAATATGCAAAAGGCCGATATGGGCATGAAAGACGGTAAAGCCATTTGGGCT
>JAZKDS010000431.1:1773-5820 GCA_040387455.1 Bacteroidota bacterium | reverse complement strand
CCCTGCCTTTAATGATGCGCAATGGGCTACAATTCTGGTACCATCGTTTTTTGAAAATAAAGGATTACCTGATTTTGACGGTGTGGTGTGGTACAGGAAAACTATTGAGCTAAGCGATATTTCGGGTGATGCTTTATTAGAATATTATGCCGATGATAATGATAATTTATATGTTAACGGTACAGAAATAGGAAGTACATCAGGGTATAATGTGTTACGCAAATACATTATTCCGGCTAGTGTGCTTAAGGCTGGAGAAAACGTAATAACAATAAGGGTACAGGATACAGGATCTGGAGGAGGACTTTACGGCCCTGATAACCTAAGCCTTAAAATAGGTAACGATGCTTATGGGCATAGCCTTGCCGGCGACTGGAAGATTGCACCCGGTGTTAGTGTTAAAAACCTGCCGCCTATGCCTTATATACCACAGGCACAAAACAGGCCAACAGCTATATATAATGCCATGATTCACCCGTTACTTAAATATAAATTTGCGGGTGTTATATGGTATCAGGGAGAAAGCAATGCTGATAGGGCAGCGCAATATAAAACGCTTTTTCCACTCATGATAAATGACTGGAGGCAAAAACTGGGCAATAAAAACCTGCCGTTTTACTATGTGCAACTTGCTAATTTTATGCAGTTTAATACACAACCTTCAGATGCTACATGGGCAGAATTGAGGGAAGCGCAAACTATGGCGCTTAAACTGCCTAATACAGGTATGATAGTGGCAACCGATATAGGTAATGCCGAAGATATTCACCCTAAAAACAAACAGGAAATAGGCGAGAGGCTGGCACGCATAGCACTGGCTAAAAATTATGGGGTTAAAACACCTTATAGCGGGCCTTTGTATAAATCATCTGCTAAAAAAGGTAATACTATTACCATAGAATTTGATTTTAACGATGGTATAAAGGCAGCGAACGGCACATCGCTTAAAGGCTTTGCCATTGCAGGACAAGATAAAGTGTTTCATTGGGCCGAGGCTAAAGTGGAAGGAAATAAAGTTGTGGTTTCATCCCCACTGGTAGCAAACCCTGTTGCAGTGCGCTACAACTGGGCAAATAACCCCGATGGCAACCTGGTAAATGCATCAGGCCTGCCTGCATCATCTTTCCGCACAGATACCTGGCCGGGTATCACCAACGGAAAAAAATAAAGACTATTAATAACTTATTATATGAAAAATATCAGGCAGTCTGTTACGGCAGTCCTCTTTTTACTGGCGGGTGGCATTACGCCCCTAATTGCACAGCAAATTATTCCGGTTAAAACAAAAAGCAATGCCCTTGTGTTTCAGGTTAATGAAACTAAAGAGCTAAACACTATTTATTTTGGCGAAAAGCTTGCCAATGATACCGAGTATGGCTTTGTTAGTGCCCAATATAAACAAGGAACTGATTATACCGGCATTTATAACGCTGCCTATACACCATCGGGTTCTAAAAACCTGCTGGAGCCTGCACTTAGTATTACGCATACAGATGGTAATACATCGCTTGATTTACATTATGTAAGCCATAACACCTTATCAATTGGTAACGGCATATCTCAAACCGAGATTGTTTTAAAAGACCCGGTGTATGCCGTTGAGGTGCATTTATTTGTTGTTGCGTATAACGATACTGATGTTATTGAGCAATGGAGCACCATTAAAAATAACGAAAAAGGCCCTATAACGCTTAACAAATATGCTTCGGCAAACCTGTACATAAGGGGTAATAACGATTTTTGGCTTAATCAGCATTATGGAGACTGGGCCATGGAAATGCGCTCTGAAGAAACACGCCTTACTCATGGTATAAAAACCCTTGATTCTAAGCTTGGGGCAAGGCCTAATATGTTTCAGCCATCAAGCTTTATGGTATCGCTTAATAAGCCTGCAACCGAAGACCAAGGACATGTGCTTATGGGCGGACTGGAATGGTCTGGTAATTTTAGAAACGATTTTGAAGTAGACCCATTAAATAACCTGCGTATTATATCGGGTATTAACAATGCTGCGGCAGCTTATAAATTAAATAAAAACGAAACGTTTACAACGCCTAAGTTTTGGTATACATTATCGCACAATGGTAAAACACTTGCCAGCCAAAACCTGCATAACTGGGCACGTAACTATAAATTGCTTGACGGCAAAGGCGAACGCCTTACCCTGCTTAATAACTGGGAGGCTACCTACTTTGATTTTGATGAGGCAAAGCTTAAAACCCTTATTGGCGATAGTAAAAAACTGGGTGTTGACCTCTTTTTACTTGATGATGGCTGGTTTGGCAATACGCATCCGCGCAATAGCGATAACGCTGCGCTGGGCGACTGGGACGAAAATAAAAAGAAACTGCCCAATGGTATAGCTTCCTTAGTGCAAACGGCAAAAGATAACCAGGTTAAATTTGGTATTTGGATTGAGCCTGAAATGGTAAGCCCGGATAGCGATTTGTATAAAAAACACCCGGACTGGGTTATAAAGCAGGAAGGCAGGCCCGAATATTATTTCCGTAACCAGTTAGTGCTTGATTTGGCTAACCCTAAAGTGCAGGAGTTTGTTTATGGTGTGGTAGACAACCTGTTTACTAAAAATCCTGAACTGGCTTATATTAAATGGGATTGTAATGCTGTAATATACAATGCATATTCTTCTTATCTTGGTGCAAACCAGTCTAACCTTTATACAGATTATGTAAAAGGCCTATATAAAGTGCTGGAACGCATACGTAAAAAATACCCTACAGTACCCATGATGCTTTGCTCAGGCGGCGGTGGCAGGGTAGATTATGGTGCACTGCAATATTTTACAGAATACTGGCCAAGTGATAATACAGATCCATTAGAAAGGATATTTATACAGTGGGAGTACTCTTATTTTTTCCCGGCACTGGCATCGGGTAACCATGTTACAGACTGGGGTAAGCAGCCTATAAAATACCGTACAGATGTTGCTATGATGGGCAAGCTGGGCTTTGATATTGTAGTTAGCCACCTTAGTAAAGAAGACCTGCAGTTTTGCCAGGAAGCGCTTAAAAACTATGGTGCTTTAAATAAAACCATATGGCAGGGTAACCAGTACCGCCTGCAAAGCCCTTGGGATAATGATGCGGCTGCGGTACAGTATGTCAGCCAGGATGGTGCACAGGCTGTAATGTTTACTTATATGGTTAACAACCGCTATAGCACAGGTACTTTATTACCTGTAAAACTTAAAGGCCTTGAAGCCGGCAAAAAATACAGGGTAGAAGAAATTAATGTATACCCGGGTAAAAAGCCTGTTGTAGCTACCGCAGAGTATTCTGGAGACTTTTTGATGCAGGTAGGTATAAACCCTAATGCAAATACATCTAATACAAGTGTTGTTTTAAAAATAACACGTATTTAAACCTATATTAATAATATATTTGTGTTTTATTCGGTAAAACCTGATAAAATATAACACACGTCCTTACGAGATATGAAGCAGATTATACAGCAGATAAAAAATTTAGAATCTGTTAGCTCATTAAGCAAACATGAGCAGCTGGTGCAGGGTATTATTAATGCCATTGATGAAAAAGTAGTTAGCAAAGGCGATCTTATGCCTTCGGTAAATACTATTATCAATGAGCTGGGCTTTGCCCGTGAGACTATTGCAAAGGCATACAAAGAACTTATTCACCGTGGTATTATAGAGTCTAAAAACCGACTTGGATATTTTGTTGCAACTAATGATGTGCACCAGGAACTTAAAGTAGCGCTTATCATATTTGCGTTTGATATTTTTCAGGAAACGTTCTACGAAAATTTCCGTAAGGGCCTGGGTAAAAATGTACAGCTCGATATTTATTTTCACCATAATAATTTTGAAACCTTTGAGCATACAGTGCAAAGTGTTAAGGGCAGGTATGGCATGTATGTAATTGCTCCTATACCTAATGCTAAAACAGCGCAATTACTTAAGGTTTTGCCCACTAACAGGGTTTTGCTTGTAGACCGTAACCTTGAATCTGACGAAGATTATAACTATGTGGTGCAGGAGTTTGGCGATTCATCATACAAAGCGTTTGT
>JAZKDS010000431.1:0-1763 GCA_040387455.1 Bacteroidota bacterium | reverse complement strand
AAACCATCTTCGGCTGAGCCAAACGAGATTTTAGACTCATTTAAGAGGTTCATGAAAGATTATGACATTAATGGCGTAATCAGAGAAGAATATGAGTCGGGTTCTCTTGAAAAAGGAAAGGTTTATTTTACCATACATAACCTTGAGTTATGGGAAATGCTTAAAGACACTAAGATTAAGGGCTTTAAGCTGGGTAAAGACATAGGTTTTATATCGCATAATGATGATATAGTTAAAGAGATAATTTTTGACGGTGTAACCACTTTTAGTACTGATTTTGCTGCTATGGGCAAAAAGGCTGCTGAATTTGTGCTTAACCGCAAAAAAACACAGGAAGTTATACCAACAGTGCTAATTAACAGGAACTCTTTGTAGAAAAATGGGCTTTACAACCATTGCCAGTTTTTTACTTTTTACCAGTCTTGTGGCTGTAATATCATGGATTAAAACCCGTAAAAAATTACAGCAAACTACTGATGCACATTTTTTTGCCGACCGCAAAAATAACTTTTGGGTTGTGGGTGGGGCGCTGTTATTAAGTAATATAAGCGCCAACCAGTTTATTGGCGAAAACGAATCGATATACATAAATAACATGAGTGTAATAGCATGGGGCTTAGGCTCTGTGCTTGCCATGCTTATTGTATCAGAATTCTTTTTGCCCATATACCTGCGCACGGGCGCCATGACCATCCCCGACTTTTTAGGTAAACGATATGATGCTTCTACCCGCAGGCTGGTGAGCCTGGTGTTTTTAGGCAGTTACCTTGTTAACCTGCTGCCCTCTGTGTTATATGGTGGTGCGGTTGCTTTTACAGGTATGTTTAATTTTTTAGATCCTCTCCATTTAACCTATTGGCAAAACATCTGGATTATGGTGTGGGTTATAGGCCTTGTGGGTACCACCTATTCTGTTTTAGGAGGCTTAAGAGCCATAACAATATCTGATAGTATTTTAAGCCTGGGCCTGATAACTATAGGTATTGCCATACCTTATTTTGGGTTTAAGCATCTTGGCCATGGCGACTGGATGGCCGGCATGCAAGAGGTTTTATCGTCTAAAAAAGAACATCTTAATGCCATAGGCAAAGCCGGCGATGAAGTGCCTTTTGATACCATTTTTACAGGCATGTTTATCATTAACCTGTACTACTGGGGCATGGAGCAATATATTGTGCAACAGGCGCTTTCGGCAAAGAGTTTATCGCATAGCCAAAAAGGGATGGCACTTGCAGCAGTTGGTAAATTGTTATGTCCTTTCTTAATTAATATACCGGGCCTTATTGGGGTGCATATGTTTGAAAACCTGCCTAATACCGCCGAGGTATTTCCGCTGGTGGTTAAAAATGTACTACCACAGTTTATGACTGGGCTTACGGCAGCTGTAGTACTTGGTGCAGCCATAACAACTTTTAATGCAGGGCTTAACAGCAGCAGCACACTATTTACCCTTAATCTTTACAAACCATGGAAAGAAAAAAGGGGAGGTGATATCTCTGAAAAAAAACTGGTACAAACAGGTAAACGTTTTGAAATAGCCATATCGGTTATGGCAATGCTTGCGGCCCCTTTTATAATTTTTGCCAAGTCAGGGTTTTATACTTATGTACAGCAGCTTTCGGGTATGTTTTGTGTACCGGTGTTTACCATAGTACTTATTGGCTTTTTTACTAAAAAAGTACCACCCCAGGGAGCCAAGGCCGGAATAGTATTTTTTATTTCGTCTTATATTTTTAGGAAGATGGGTTCGAATCAATTATGGG
>JAZKDS010000430.1:0-2482 GCA_040387455.1 Bacteroidota bacterium | reverse complement strand
GAAAATTTTCACACAATAAAATCACGATATTTACCTTTTAACAGTTACTGAACTAACCGGTTCAGCAAACAATAAAAAAGTGTCCCTAACTTTGCACAACTATATTTCAGATAAAACATCCTCTCCCATGAAATTTTTAGCGGCAACGGTTTTTGTCCTTCTTCTAAATTTTACATCTTCGGCTCAGCAAAATATTCCTAAAGGTTATCAAGCTGCCCCTGCCCTATCAATAACAGGCGATTTTGATGGCGATGGTAAACAGGATACCCTGAGCCAGTTTATTGCCGATAGCCTGGGCAACCGCCTGGACTACCTTGTTGAAATTAACAATTGGGATACCGATGTCGTAAATTGGGATCGTGAAAACTATAACACAGCTTTTTCTATTAACGGCAAACCTACAGATATTGCCCATTATATAGCCGTTGGCCTGTACTGCCTTATTAACCTGGGCAATATCAACAAAACTAAAGGTGATGAAATTGCCATAGTACCTCTACTTTTAGACTACAGCCGGCTAAACACCTGCCACATTTATTCTTACTGTAATGGCAAATGGGCAGAAGTATATAGCTTTGCCGTAAACGAAAGCTCTTTTGATTATGTAACCAATATTCAGCCAGTGTTTAACTCAATTCCTGATGCGCTTGAAAAACATAAAGGTAATTGGATGTATATAGATTATTATGAGTGGTTTGAAGATTCAAACATAAAAATGAAACCTCTTAAAGTAGCCAACTGCAACTAATGAAACCATTACTTATCCTCTTCGCTATAGCATTTACCCTCACCGCGCACAGCCAGCGCTCGGGCGAAGGCTATCATGACGTGCCTACCGATTTTATTACCGGCGATTTTAACGGAGACGGTAAACAGGACACCTTCAGCCAGTTTGTAGCAGACAGCTTTGGTAAAACGGTCAGCCATCTGCCCCGGTTCGGCAATTGGGAAGATGCCGTAATGTTTTATGCCCAATCGGGCTACCGCAATACCTACACCTTTAACAATGAGCGCATCAGTATGCCGTCTCAAGATCCTGAAGGAACCATCGGCCTGATGTGGCTGTTTAACGTGGGCAACATTAACAACACACCAGGCGATGAAATAGCGCTTGTACCTCAAAGCGACCATGGTTTAGACCTCAATACCTGTTATATCTATTCGCTGTGTAGCGGGCAATGGGCGCAGGTGTACCGCTTTAACATAAGCGAAAATGCCTTTACCTATCCGTATGGCGAAACAGAGTTTGCACCCTACCGCAACATACCCGGCTTTTTAGAATATACTAACGGCCAATGGGTGCATGTTGATTACATGGATATATGGGACAAGCCCGATGATTTTATCCCCACGTTACACCCCCTGATAGTTGACAACTGTAAATAACCCATGAAACCACTACTTACCCTTTTCGCAATAATATTTGCACTCACTGCCCACAGCCAGGATACACCACCCATCGGATATTACACCGCACCTACCTACTCTATTACCGGAGATTTTGACGGCGATGGTAAACAGGATACCCTAAACCAGTTTATAACAGACAGCATGGGCAACCGTTTGCAATACATGGAGGAAATTGAAAGCGAAACCTGGTCTGATTACGTATACAACTTTGCCGATAAGGGGTATAGGACAAGTATTGCCATTGAAGGCAAAGAAGACAATCTACTAAGTTTTAAGCAGGCACAGGGCATGTACTGCCTCATCAACCTGGGTAACCTCAACAAGGCCAAAGGCGATGAAATTGCCATAATACCCGATGCGGTAGACGAAAGCAGGCACAGCTACTGCCACATCTACTCGTTATGCAAGGGCCGCTGGCAAAGGGTATTTGAATTTAGCCTGCACGAAGATGCCTTTGATACTTTTAATGGCACACCCTACAAAACCCTGCCCGGGATTCTAGAACAGAAAAACGGGATTTGGCACTACCACGATTACCTTGAAATGGAATATGACAACCCCAAAGACGTGGGCAACATGATGCCGCTTAAGGTGGAAGATTGTGAGTAATAAGGGTTGGAATAAGCAATTTCTATAATATGATCTTTCAATTATACCTACAAGGTCTTGAAGACCTTGCAGGAGCCCAAAACGATATGATTAGTACCAGCCTGCAAGGTTTTTCAACCTTGTAGGTTTTAAAAGTAAGCCCCGGCGGGGCGGCATATTTATAGCAATAGGGCATGTTAAAGTGGGCTGAGTTCCGTAGGAACGGCATACAATTAAATAAAACAGCCCTACAACATTATATGGTACAGGGTAGTACAAATGTGTAAGGTTTTTTTGTACATTTAAAACCTAAAGCCCAACCTATTAATGAAATCAAGACTACTCCTCTTATTTTTAAGCATCGTTACACTTGCCACAGCCAAAACCGTAACCATTAAAGGCCACATAAACGGCAAGCTACCCAAAACGCTATACTACACCGCACCCGTTAACGGCACGCTGGGCTTTGACTTTTCCTATACAG
>JAZKDS010000429.1:16042-19645 GCA_040387455.1 Bacteroidota bacterium | reverse complement strand
ATAAAGCCCAATGCAATAACACCAATGCCAATTAGCAATATCTTGTAATTTACCTTTTCAAAAAGGAAATGGGTTTTAATTTCGTTGTTTTCCACTTTTTTTTAGTTTCAAGTTTAAGGTTTCAAGTTGCTTCCTCTGCCGGTGCAAGCGTCTATCCTTTATTATCTATACTCTTTTCGTCTTTTAAAATCTTAATAAAGGTCGTCTGTCCTTAAGTTAAGAAACCTTTGTGTTGCAAAAAAAGTGCTTATTGTAGCTATAATAATACCAAAGCCCAACACACCTGCCAACACTTCGGCAGTAGGCACCCAGTCTTCCCAAATATTAAGGGCAGGCCACTCGCCATCAAGCCAGTATACTAAATAAATAAGTACAACTATACTTAAAAGAGAACCTATAAGCCCCAATTTAATACCTTTCCACACAAACGGGCGGCGAATAAACGATTTTGTAGCACCCACCATCTGCATGGTTTTTATGGTAAAGCGGTGCGAGTAAATGGATAGCCTTAACGCACTGTTTATAAGCAGCATGGCTACAACCACAAGTACACCACTCACTATTAGTATCCAAAAGCTTATTTTTTGGATGTTTTCATTGGCAAGGTCAACCAGTACATTATCATACACTACATCGCCCACGGCGGGGTCGTTACGCAGCTCTACCTCAATATCTTTTATTTTTTTCTTTACAACATAATCCCCTTTCAGGTAAATGCTGTAAGAATCGGGTAGCGGATTGGCATCAAGTATGCCGTCATACCCTTCCATAATGTCAGGATTGTTCTTTGCACCTTCTTCTTTAGACACAAACGTGTAGCTTTTTACATACGCCGAATTTTTAAGGCGCACGCCAAAGGCATTGGTAATGCTATCGGTAGCATCGCGCTTAAAGTACACGCTCATAGGGATGTTCTCTTTTACATATCCCGAAATTTTTTCGGTATTGATAACAAACAGGCCCAGCGCTCCCAGCAGCGTCAGCACAATAAAAATACACAGCACTACAGAGAAATATGAAGATATTACCCGTCGTTTCTGGAATTTTTCAAAAGATGGCGCCATAAGTTTTCGGAATTTAGCGGTAAAAATAAATAAACTATTTCTATCAGCATAGTTTATAACGCGCAAAGTTTCTACATTCGTGCAATAACGTTAAATTTGCAACCTTTTAAGGTGCTGAGGCACTTAGGCCATTAGGTTCTAAGCTCAGCTCCTTAGCACCTAAGAACTTTAGTACCTGTAAAATGAGATACAACGCAAACGAAATTGAGGCCCGCTGGCAAAAATACTGGGCAGAGGAAGGAACCTTCCGTGCCGAAGATAAATCAGACAAACCCAAGTATTATGTACTTGATATGTTTCCGTACCCAAGCGGTGCGGGGCTGCATGTGGGGCATCCGCTGGGCTATATAGCATCAGATATCTATGCCCGCTTTAAGCGCCACCAGGGCTTTAATGTGCTGCACCCACAGGGCTATGACAGCTTTGGCCTTCCGGCAGAGCAATATGCCATACAAACCGGGCAGCACCCCGCCATTACTACCGAAGCCAACATTAACCGCTACAGGGAGCAACTGGATAAGATAGGCTTTTCGTTTGACTGGGACAGGGAAGTGCGTACCTCTAACCCCGAATATTATAAGTGGACACAGTGGATTTTTATCCAGCTGTTTAACGCATGGTACAATAAAGATACCGATACCGCCGAAGACATCACTACGCTTACAGCACAGTTTGAAGCCCACGGAAACGAAGACATCAACGCCGTGAGCGATGATAACATTGCGCCTTTTACCGCCGAAGACTGGAAAGGCTACACTACCGAAGAACAACAGCATATACTATTAAAATACAGGCTTACTTACCTTGCCGAAACGGAAGTTAACTGGTGTGCAGCATTAGGAACCGTACTGGCTAACGACGAAATTATAAACGGCGTGAGCGAGCGTGGCGGCCATCCGGTTATCCGAAAAAAGATGACCCAGTGGAGTATGCGCATTTCGGCCTACGCCGAACGCTTTTTACAGGGCCTTGATACTATCGACTGGACCGAATCGCTTAAGGAAAGCCAGCGTAACTGGATAGGCAAATCGGTTGGGGCATCAGTAACGTTCAGGGTTATGGGCCAGGAAGAAGCCCAGGACGACCTTAACGAAGGCTCAGGCCTTAAATCGTTGCTGGAAGATATTACCGGCGGCTTTGACAGCCAGCCTACTCAGGAAGATTACATAGAGGTATTTACCACCCGCCCAGATACTATTTTTGGCGTTACGTTTATGACCCTGGCACCAGAGCATGAGCTTGTGGCAAAAATAACTACGGCATCGCAAAAGCCTTTGGTAGACGCCTATGTTGAGGCGACCGCCAAGCGCAGCGAGCGCGAGCGTATGGCCGATGTAAAAACCATTTCGGGTGTGTTTACCGGCGCGTATGCCGAGCATCCTTTTACAAAAGAGCCTATACCGGTTTGGATAGGCGATTATGTGCTTGCCGGCTACGGCACAGGCGCGGTTATGGCTGTGCCTGCGGGCGACCAGCGCGATTATGATTTTGCGAAGCATTTTGGCATCGAAATAAAAAACATATTTGACGACGTTGATATTACCGAAGAAGCTTACGGCAGCAAAGATGGCATAAAGCTTAAGGATTCCGACTTTTTAAATGGTGATGATTATAAAACCGCTACCAAGAAAGTTATTGAGGCTTTAGAAGGCATTAACCAAGGCAAAGGCAAGACCAATTACCGCCTGCGCGATGCGGTTTTTAGCCGCCAGAGGTACTGGGGCGAGCCATTCCCGGTATATTATGTAAACGGCATGCCGCAGATGATTGCTACGAAGCACCTTCCTATACGCCTGCCGGAAGTAGAAAAATACTTACCAACCGAAGACGGCCAGCCGCCATTAGGAAATTCATCAGAATGGGCATGGGATGCCGCAAACAATAAAGTGGTGGGCAACAGCCTGATTGATGATGTAACGGTGTTTCCGCTGGAGCTTAACACCATGCCAGGCTGGGCTGGCAGCAGCTGGTACTGGCTGCGCTATATGGATCCGCACAATAACACCGAATTTGTAAGCAAACAGGCACAGACCTACTGGCGGGATGTAGACCTGTACATAGGCGGCAGCGAGCACGCTACTGGCCACCTGTTGTACAGCCGTTTCTGGAACAAGTTCCTGAAAGACCTTGGCTACATCAATACCGAAGAGCCGTTTAAAAAACTTATCAACCAAGGGATGATATTGGGTACCAGTGCTTTTATGTATCTATTGCAGCAGCATATCACTGTCCAAGACGAGAATGAAAGAGTTAAGTCTATGACTTCTAAGATAGATAAGAAAAATTATGTTTTATCAAAGAAAATTTATACTGACTTAGTTACTGGCTTAAGTAATCCTGTAATTGAAAATATTAAAGAGGAAATATTAAACAGGTTTCGCCTGGCTGGTATAGGCAGTATTGCCTGGTTTAATGCTGAACCCCGCGCTATACCTATTCATGTTGATGTTGCATTTGTAAATGCTTCAGATGAATTAGATATTGAAGGTCTTAAAAATCATCCGCTATATTCTGATTATATAAATGCTGAATTTATCAC
>JAZKDS010000429.1:7973-16032 GCA_040387455.1 Bacteroidota bacterium | reverse complement strand
ATACTCTGTTCGCAAGAAATCTACGAAAAGAGTATTAAAGATTTAAGTTTAAAAGAAATAAGTGAGAAGTATAATTTTTCAAATTTAAAGTCTTTTATAGATAATATTGATCCAAATAATGTTGATGTAAATCAATTGGTTGTCAATGATATAAAAGTTCACTGTGATGTAACATTTGTAAATGCTTCTAATGAATTAGATATGGAGGCTTTTAAAGGTTGGAGAAGTGATTATATTGACGCTGATTTCATTACAGAAGAAGACGGCACATTCAAAGTTTCCCGCGAGGTCGAAAAAATGTCCAAGTCAAAATACAATGTGGTAACGCCCGATTTGATTTGCGAGCAATACGGTGCCGACACACTCCGTTTATACGAAATGTTCCTTGGTCCGTTAGAGCAGGCAAAGCCGTGGAATACTGCCGGTATTACGGGTGTTTCAGGCTTCCTTAAAAAACTATGGAAACTGTATTTTGATGATAACGGGCTTATTGTACCCGCTAACCCGGCCAGCCCTGAGGCGTACAAGATACTGCACCGCACCATCAAAAAAGTGCAGGAAGATATTGAGAATTTCTCATTCAACACCTCGGTAAGCTCGTTCATGATTGCCGTTAATGAGCTTACAGCCATCAACTGCCACGAGCGCCTTATATTAGAGCCGCTTGCTATCTTGATATCGCCTTATGCACCGCACATCGCAGAGGAGCTTTGGCACCAGTTAGGCCATCAGCAAAGCATAAGCCGTGTGCCGTTTCCGCTTTTTAAAGCTGAATATCTTGTTGAGAGCAGCAAGGAGTATCCGGTATCGTTCAACGGTAAGATGCGTTTCAAGATCGAACTGCCTATGGATTTAACCGTTGCCCAGATTGAAGCCGCCATTATGGCCGATGGTCGTACCACCCAGCAACTGAACGGCCAGGCCCCTAAAAAGGTTATTATAGTGCCCGGAAAAATCATCAATATTGTAGGGTAGGCCGAAAGCGGTGTGTCATTTTGAGCGGAGCCTCAACGAAGTCGAAAAATCTCTAAAATGATTGAGATTCCTCCTTCGTCGGAATGACAAACAGTGCGTCAATTAAGTAATGCATATGACATAATTTCATCCTGAAAGCCAATCTTTACAGATTGGCTTTCTTTTTGATGTATACCTTAAATCAATTAAAAAAATAATAAAATGTTTATAGGATATTACATCTTAATGGGTGCTATTGCCTTGGTAAGCTGGGCAGTAAGCTCTAAGCTAAAGAGCAAGTTTGAGTTTTACTCTAAAGTACACCTGCGCAACGGCCTGAGTGGTGCTGAGATTGCCACTAAAATGCTGAACGACAATGGTATTTATGACGTGCGCGTTATCAGCACGCCCGGCCGCCTTACAGACCACTACAACCCCGCCGATAAAACCGTTAACCTTAGCGAAGCGGTTTATAACGAGCGCAATGCCGCGGCAGCAGCAGTTGCCGCACACGAGGTAGGCCACGCCGTGCAGCACGCCACAGCGTATAATATGTTGCAGCTGCGCTCTAAAATGGTACCCGTGGTTAACATTGGTTCCAGCCTTGCCCCTATCATTATTATAATAGGGCTTGTTATGGGTGCCGCGGCCCAAATGGGCTTTGGGTTTTATATAGCGCTTGCCGGCCTCGGCCTTATGGCTATTGTAACACTGTTTAGCTTTGTTACGCTACCGGTAGAGTATGATGCAAGCAACCGTGCCCTTGCATGGCTTAAAAACAAAAATATGCTGAGCCAGCAGGAATATGAAGGTGCCGAAGATTCGCTTAAATGGGCGGCACGTACCTATGTAGTAGCTGCCATAGGCGCACTGGCCACACTGGTTTATTATGCCATGATGGTATTGGGTGGCAGGTCAAGAGATTAAAATTTGTCAATTTATTTTATACGTAACCAAAGTCGGAACACAATTTTCCGGCTTTTTTGTTAATTATACAGCCAAGTAATGTTAACAACCATTAATTTTCCTACTATTTTATTTAGTATTGCAGTAATAACCCAAATTATAAAACATGAAAAAATTAATGAGTTTAGGCTTTGTACTTGTGTGCCTTGCCTCTTGCAGCAGCGATGATGACGGCCCGGCAGTAAGCCTTGATAACCTGCAAAAAAGATGGTATAATGTATCTACCATTGTGGGTGGCCAAACCATACCTTATGATGGCAATGAATCTTGCGGTAAAGACTATATGGAGTTTCAGGCGGCCGGTGTACTAAAAGAGGTAGATGTTTATGACTGCCAGGAAGACCCTGATACTACAATGGGCACCTATACGGCTTCTGAGACAACACTTACCACAGTGCTTGAGGGAGAAACAATTACCTATACTATTAAAGAGCTTAACGCGTCTTCATTGCGCGTTGCTACTACATTTAATGGCGCAGAGATAACGTATGTATATACCAGCACACCATAAAAACGTGTAATATATATAATATCCAAAAAAGGCGGGAACTACTTCCCGCCTTTTTTATGCCCTTTTATAACTGGCCTGCATGGTAGTGCCCTTGCCAATTTCTGAATTTAAAACTTTAATACGGCCCTTGTGGTATTCTTCTACAATACGGCGTGTAAGCGAAAGCCCAAGGCCCCAACCACGTTTCTTGGTGGTAAAGCCGGGCTCAAACACCTTACGAAACTGCGTTTTAGGTATACCCTTGCCCGTATCAGAAACCTTTATTTTTACAAATTTCTCTTTTTCTTCTATAACTACATCCAGCTGGCCTTTGCCGCGCATGGCATCAATGGCGTTTTTAACCAGGTTTTCAATGGTCCAACTGTGCAACTCCGGGTTAAGAAATACATTAACAGGATGGTTGGGTGCCGAAAAACTAAACTGTACCTGGCTCGAAAAGCGCGACTTAAGGTATTGGAACGACTTTTCGGTTTCCGCCACAATATCGCGTTCTTCCAGCACGGGTTCACTGCCTATCTTGCTAAAACGTTCGGCTATGGTTTGCAGGCGGTTTACATCTTTTTCAATCTCTACAATAGTCGTTTCATCTACATCATCGGCCCGCATAATTTCTATCCACCCTAATAAAGATGATAATGGCGTGCCTATCTGGTGGGCCGTTTCTTTAGCCATACCGGCCCAAAGCCTATTTTGTGCTCCTGCTTTAGTAGCCTTATAAAAGTTATATACCACTCCCCCAAATAGCACAATAATAAGCCCGAGCGCTAACGGGTAATATTTAAGAATACTAAGTAATGCCGAATTACCATAGTATAAATACTGATCATTATTACCCGTTAACTTAAGGGTTATGGGAGTATTAGTGGTTTTAAACTGTTCTATATAGCGCTTTGCTAATACGCTGTCTTTCATAACCGCTTCATCAACATTCACCGTACGCAGCACATTACCGTCTTTATCGGTATTTATTATGGGAATTGTATTCGTGGAGTCTGATATTATACGATAAGGAAAAGAAACATCAGCATCAACATCAGCATTATTAAAAGCTTCCATAGCATTTGCCCAAAGCTCCATCTTGCGATGCTCCTCCTGTTTAAAAATCTGGAAGAGGTAATAGGTATTCCACACAATAAATAGTACAAGAAAAAACGAAACGGCTATTATAATTGAGCGTGTTATCGTTCTTTTATCAGAAATTTGCATACATTGTTATTTGTGGCTTAAAGATAGTAAAAGTTACGGTAGGTAAGGTGTGGGCTATACTAACGCGGTAGTAAGGCATTTTATTTTATCAATACCGTCACGGTACATTGGCAGAAGTAATATCTTTGCAACCCAAACACAAACTGTATGCTTAGCATAGACCCTAAAGAACTTACTACCCAAAAGCTGCACGGCTACCTGCAAAGTGCCGTGGGCCCGCGCCCTATAGCCTTGGCCAGCACGCTTGATAAAGACGGAAAGCCCAACCTTTCGCCCTTTAGCTTTTTTAATATATTTAGCAGTAACCCGCCCATACTTATATTTTCGCCTTCACGCAGGGTGAGGGATAATACCGTAAAACATACACTGCTTAACGCCGAAGACAACCGCGAAGTGGTAATCAACGTGGTGAATTACAACATGGTAGAGCAAACTTCGCTTAGCAGTACAGAGTATGCTGCCGGGGTAAACGAGTTTGAAAAAGCCGGTTTCACAATGCTGCCCGGCGATATTGTAAAGCCCTACCGTGTTAAAGAAGCACCGGTGCAGTTTGAATGCCGTGTAAACCAGATCATTCCGCTTGGCACTGAGGGCGGCGCAGGCAACCTGATACTGTGCGAAGTACTTAAAATGCATATTGACGAAAGCATCCTTGATGCCAACGGCAGCATAGACCAGCACAAAATAGATCTGGTTTCACGCCTGGGCGGCAACTGGTATTCGCGCTCCAGCCAAGGCCTTTTTGAGGTAGAAAAACCGCTAACCACACTGGGCATAGGGGTTGACGCTATACCTGCATTTATAAAAGACAGCCCCATTTTTGACGGCAACGATTTAGGCAAACTTGGTAACACAGAAATATTGCCTACATCCGAAGAAATCGATATATTTGTAAAAGACAGCTTTGAAGCCAAAGCGCTTTTAAGCGCTGACGACCAGGACAAAAAACTCCTGAAAGCCAAGGAATACCTTGATAATAATAAAGTTACAACAGCATGGAAACTGCTGCTGGCCAAAAAAGATTTTTAAACATTTTTTATATTATTAACGATAGCTGCCCCATGAGGCAGAAAACAAATTTACACTATGGAAGTTTTAGGAAGGATTAAAATGATTGACGAAACCAAAGCCTTTGGTGCCAACGGTTTCAGGAAAAGGGAAGTAGTAATTACTACAGATGAGCAGTACCCGCAGCACATTATGATAGAGTTTACACAGGACAAATGCGACCTGCTAAACAACTACCAGGTGGGCGAACCGGTAAAGGTTTCCATAAACTTAAGGGGCCGCGAATGGGTTAACCCTCAGGGCGAAACCAAGTATTTTAACAGCATACAGGGCTGGAGGATAGAAAAAGGAGGCGAGGCAGCACCACAACAGGGCTACCCTCAGCAAGGTTACCAGCAGGCTCCACCACAGGGTGGCGGCTATGGTCAAGCACCTCAGCAACAGCAGTATAACCAGGCACCGCAGTATAATCAGGCGCCACCGGCAACTCAGGCATTTGAGCCCGCTACAAATTATAAAGAAGAAGAGCACGACGATTTGCCTTTCTAAATTACAAAAATTCGATACCAAATATCAAAAATCCCGATGCAATGCATCGGGATTTTTTTTGCGTAAAATCTTACATTTTATTTTCAAAAAGTGGTTAATTTTTCACTTTCGGAGTTCAGAATCGACTATAAAACCCTCTTTTTTAAAAACTGTAAAACGTAGTACCGAAAGTATAATTTTCCGACGCTAAATTTTAAGCCTGAAAATCGTAATTCGTAACTTTTAAGCTTCTATTTAATATTTTATATCGATTGATGATTTTTAATTAAAAAATCAAAATAATGGGAGCAGTTTGCGCCTGGAGCTGGAACGGTGCCAACCCACAGCAGTGGAAGTTTGAAGCGCCGTAATAGATTTGGTTATTACATAGTGAAGAAACAGCTGTGCCATAGATGGTGCGGCTGTTTCTTCACTAATTCAGCTTTTTAGATTGCTAACTTTAAAGAATAGTAATTCACTTACGAATGTTAAAACTTTTGGCACAGATTGTGTTACCCATACAGCAACAATCAATACTTCATGAAACTACTTCTACTTTCTGCACTATTATGCCTTAATGTAGCTTTTGCACAAAATATTAAAACCGTCAATAAGGGTAAGGTTATCCAAAAGAATTATAATACCAGTGTGCCTTACAAAGATATTAGGGGCCTGGCAATAGTACAGGCTGTTATAAAAGGCAAGACCTACAATTTTATTGTAGATACCGGAGCCTTAAGTGCCATATCGCAAGAGCTGTATGAGGAACTTGGATTAAAATCGGAAGCAGTGCTTGAGGTTGACGACTCCAGCAAACTGCGCCAGAGCATGAAGCTTGTAACGCTGCCTCCTGTCGAGGTGGGCGATATTACCTTTAAAGACGTACCTGCTGTGGTGGCAGATAATAGTGCGTTTTTTGAATGCCTGGGTATAGATGGTTTTATAGGGAGCAATATGCTGCGCAACAGTGTTGTCAAATTTTCGTATAAAGATAAGACGGTAAGCTTTACAGATAAGCTGAAAAACTTTAGCACTGATAAAAAGAAAAGTGCAGATTTATTAAAGGACAAATTTCAAAGTAACCCCTACTTGTGGGTTAACCTTAAAAATAATGATTTTGAAGGAAGTGAAACCCTCCTTTTCGATTCGGGGATGATTGGCCTGTATGATTTATCATTAACAGCTTATGAAGGTACATTCCAAAAAGCTAACCTTTTTTCTGTACTACATCAGGCTGTGGGAGCCTTTTCGTTAGGTATAAACGGCGTTGAAAGCAAAACAGAGCATTTCATGCTGCTGACACCCGAACTTACTTTTGCCGGCGCTACCCTTAAAAATGTTACCACCACAACTACCAGCGACAATAAATCAAGGATAGGAAGCGAAATACTTAAACATGGCGACGTTATAGTTGATTATCCGCACAGGCAACTGTATTTTAACCCTTACAAAGATGGGCAGATTGATGTAGCAGAAAAGAACTGGCCTGTGCAGCCTGTTATTAAAGAAGGTAAGTTTGTCATAGGCATCGTATGGGATCAATCCTATAACGACAGGATTAATGAAGGCGATACGATAATAAAATTCGGCGAAATTGATTACTCAAATATGGATCCCTGCGATACATTGAAATTAAATCCAAAACCGGACACGGATACTGCCGTAATGGTATTGAAGGACATAGAAACGGGCGAAATTAAAGAAGTGGAGCTTACTAAAAAGTAATCAGGGCTTAATTAATGTACATTTATTAGTCTTTCTTATCAAAAAAATCAAACCAACCCACCTTTAAAAAGGCAAGCAAATTATTTTTGTAAGCAAATTTCCATTCATAGATATCTAAAGCAGGTGTTATATACGGGTCTCCTTCAGGTTCGATTTTCTTTTCAAACGCAGGAAAATCAAGCTTTACTGCCGTCTTTTTAAAGAAATACCCATCATCAATCCCAAAAACAAAAACCGTGATATTGTTATGCTTAAAATATCCGTTCACGGTGTACTCATGATTGTACAAAACATCCTGAATGTTATTGGCGGGCACAAGGGCAACATCTATAGCATAGCCATCTGCCTTTGTAATGTTCATAAAATAAACATACGCATCGGGCAAATATTTATGGACATCATTATACACCTTGTCTACACCTTGTCTACACCCTGTCTACACCCTGTCTACACCCTGTGTAATTTCGGCTTTAACAGGTACCAGTTGTACTACATCAGTTTGTGCAGCAAAGCAGTTAATGTGTATAAAAAATACAACAACCAAAAACAGCCTGATTTTCATAACGCTAAGTATATTTTAGCCTAAAATACTACTATTCTAAAAATCCAACATTCAAATAATCTAAAAATCTATCCTATCCCCTCAAACGCCTCATTAATCTCCTCCTGCAGCACTTTGCCCTGCACAATGCTCAGGCCGCGGCCCAGGTCAGGATACTCCTTGCAGGCCGTTTGCCAGCCCAAATTCGCCAGTTTAAGTATGTAAGGCAGCGTAACGTTAGTAAGCGCCAGCGTACTGGTATAAGGCACCGCCCCGGGCATATTAGCCACGCAGTAGTGCACAATATCGTTTATAACATAGGTAGGGTTTTCGTGCGTGGTGGGGCGTGTGGTTTCAAAACAGCCACCTTGGTCTACAGCCACATCAACTAATACAGTACCGGGGCGCATTTCTTTAAGCATGGCACGCGTAATAAGCCGTGGGGCCTTAGCACCGGGTATAAGCACCGCACCTATAATAAGGTCGTGGTTTTTAATATGGCGCTTAATGTTGTACACGCTGCTAAACTCGGTCACTACATGGGGTGGCATCACATCGTTTACATAGCGCAGGCGCTTCATGTTGATGTCCAGCATGGTAACGTGGGCACCTAACCCCGC
>JAZKDS010000429.1:0-7963 GCA_040387455.1 Bacteroidota bacterium | reverse complement strand
TTTAGCCGCCTGAACGCCCACAATGCCGGCACCTAATATAAGCACCTTACCCGGCGGCACCCCCGGCACACCGCCTAAAAGCACGCCCCTGCCCTTTATGGGTTTTTCCAGATACTTGGCCCCCTGCTGTATGGCCATACGGCCAGCTACCTCGCTCATGGGCGTTAGCAACGGCAGGGCACCATCTTCATCGCGCACGGTTTCATAGGCAATGCACACGGCTTTACTGGCCATCATGGCACGGGTAAGGTCAAGGCTCGATGCAAAATGAAAATAGGTAAACACCACCTGGTTGCGCTTAATAAGCGGATATTCGTGTGGCACAGGCTCCTTGACTTTTATAATCATCTCGGCCATGGCATATACAGCCTCAATGGTGGGCAGCATCAGGGCGCCGGCTTCGCGGTAATCAAGGTCGCTAAAGCCGCTACCCGCACCGGCATCTTCCTGCACAAAAACCTCATGACCGTAGTTCACCAGCTCAAACACCCCTCCGGGCGTAAGGGCCACACGGCTTTCATGCGCTTTTATTTCCTTTGGCACCCCTATTTTCATGATGGTAGTTTTTGGTTTACACAAAGATACCATACCATAAACTATTTTGAGGAGCACCATAACCGATTTAAATATTTACAGAATTTTGATCCCTAAAACTGAAAATTAAATACCTTTGGGTCATGACCCGTACCCAATTTTTATTACTCCTTTATAAAAAGCTGTTCCGCCCGGCATTATTGCTGTTGGTGGCGTGGTATGGAATTCATTTTATTATAGCCCTGGAAAATAACGAACAAGCATCTTTAGATATAATGATAGCCGTAGCTTTTATGGCAATACTATATGTGCTTGAACACGGGCTGGACTACCTTATCACCAAATTCCCCTCTCAGCAAGTTACTGTGCAGGAAAGTAAAGCCTCAAAAATCTTTAGCCGTATAACCGATATTGCTTTGGGCATGGTAATATTGTATGTATGGAAGGAAAACAGCACCGCCGCCATAGCCATGATTATAAGCCTTGTTTATGGCATGATAAGAGATTATAAGCAAAAAGGCCAATGAAGCTGCTACTCACCCTCGTGCTGCTCTTACCCATTTTTATATTTGCCCAAAACCCACAACTGGCTTACCCTCAAACTGCTTTTGACAGCGATACCTGCTGCTGGCGCAAACTGGCCGCCGCCGAACATTATCAGGAAGCCGGCCAACTTATAGTAAGCTACCTGAAACACAGTCCGCAGGAAATAAACAAACATTCCGCATGTAGTAGTCCAGGCATATGCATATAGCAGTTATTCCCTTAAAGATCAAAACTCCTATGCCTTAAAATCAAATCGTGGCTAAACACTTGTTAAACCTTTGTAGTCTCCATGGGGCAATTTAAAATCAGTTGCTTAAATCCTTATCTTTACGCTATTCATTTCAACTGAACACTGAACACTGAACACTGAACAACCCGCAACCCATAAAATGTTCGAAACCCGCAAAAGCACCCTTTATGTAATCCTGGCCGGGATATTTATAACCAATGCCGTAGTGGCAGAGCTTATTGGCGGCAAGCTTATTCCTGTATTTGGTGTACCCATGAGCGTGGGCATACTGCCGTGGCCTGTGGTGTTTGTAACTACCGATCTTATTAACGAATACTTTGGGCAAAAAGGCGTGCGCAGGCTGTCCATCATCACTGCGGGGCTTATAGCCTATTGCTTTGTACTGCTGTACCTT
The DNA here is from genome assembly GCA_040387455.1 of Bacteroidota bacterium. Taxonomy (GTDB): domain Bacteria; phylum Bacteroidota; class Bacteroidia; order Flavobacteriales; family Flavobacteriaceae; genus Flavobacterium. The sequence continues at coordinate 6,239 of JAZKDS010000429.1, read as the reverse complement.
GCTATGAGCATACCGGCCGTAAAAAATATGGGCGTACCGGACTGGGCTTTTGGGAAGGTTTTTGGGCAAAGCATGTGGATTATTGTGGGCAGCATTACCGCATTTTTGGTTTCGCAGCTTATAGATGTTACCATTTTTCACTTTGTAAAAAACCGAACCGGCAATAAAATGATATGGCTGCGCAGCACCGGCTCAACGGTTATCTCGCAGTTTTTTGACAGCTTTATAGTGTTGGGCATTGCCTTTTACCTTACCGGGCAAATGGATACCAAAACCTACCTGCTATCGGGCATAACGGGCTATAGCGTAAAACTGGTTATTGCCATACTCATGACGCCGCTTATTTATCTGGCGCACTGGGCCATAGAAAAATACATTCACAACAAATAATATGCTTTTTATAAAACAAAAACAGCCCTTGTTGCGTTAAGGTGTAAGAGTATGCTCTCAAAATAAAAATACCGCAAAACAAAGCCGTAAAACGTTATCAAACCCTTAACATTTTTAGACTGTTTGATGCATATTCTTAAAAAGAAACAATTATATTTGGCTTATTAGTTACACCATTCAAAAATCACTTTAGACCTTGAAAAAAATAGCCTTACTGCTGTTGCTTGTTAGCACCTCTCTTTTTGCACAGGAAAAAAAATACCAGGGCCTGCTCTGGGAAGTTTCGGGAAACGGGCTCAAAAAAAACTCCTACCTGTATGGCTCCATGCACGTTAGCGATAAAGTATCATACCACCTTTCCGATGCCTTTTTTACCAATCTATTAAAGGCCGACATGGTAGCTAATGAAAGCGAACCCAGCACCTGGATGGATGTAATGGCGCTTATGGGCGGCGGCGCTAACCGCCGGGGCAAGCTGTATGCCACCTTTTTTATGCAGCCCATTGTGCGCAATGACCTGCAGCCGCTTTTCCGCAGTAAAGATTATACCATAAACCACCTTCTTTTCCGTACAAACTCCAACCAGGAAGAGTACCAGGAAAACACCTATCTTGATATGTTTATTTATCGCACGGGCCGCAAATATGGCAAAAAAACCGTGGGCCTTGAGGATACTAAAACCTCACTGCTTAACATAATGAACATTGATTATAATGATACCCGCCCCAGCGAAGAAAACATGATTGCCATCCAGAAGCTGCTTAAGGATACCGATTATGAAGAAGCGATGATGAAATATTACCGCGAAAAAGACCTTGACATGCTGGACTCGCTTACTAACCTGGCCAGCAACGAAAAATACCTTAAAATAATGCTGTGGGACCGTAACGAGGTTATGGTAAAATCTATAGACTCCCTGGCTAAAACAGGCAGCCTTTTTGCCGCTGTAGGTGCCGCGCACTTACCGGGAAAACACGGCATTATAGAAATGCTTCGCGCTAAAGGTTATACCGTTAAACCGGTGGCCAATACTTATACAGACAAAGGCAAAGCCGACAAAGAAAAAATTGACACCTACTTTAAAAAGCCAACTTTTGATACCTACACCAGTGCCGATGGCGTGGTGAGTGTACCTGTATTTACCGGTGCCCTTATAGAAGACGGCAGCGACATACAAAGCCCGGACCTGGCTAACGGCGGTTATATAAACGTAAAGCGCCTGCTGCTTAAAGACTACCTTAATAAAAACAACAAACCGTTTGACCACCTGGCCCTCGACAGCCTTTTTTATGAAAACATTCCCGGAAAAATACTCGATAAAAAAGTATCTACCGTTAACGGCTGCACCATTTATGATATTAAAAGCATCACTAAAACCGGCAACGACCACCGCTATAAATACTACGTTACCCCGCTTGAGGTAATTATGGTAAGCATGGCCGGCGAAAAAAACTATGTGCGCCAGTTTGAAAACGACGTGTTTAACAACCTTAAAATAAAGCTTACCGCCAATAACTGGACAGACCTTGCCCCACTACGTGGTGGCTTTAAGGTGAGCATGCCGGGCTATAGTGCCATTTATGGCGAAAAATCTAAAGGCAAGATTGTAGAAGACGTAGAGTTTTATGCCTATGATGGTGCCGAAAAAGCCAACTACTTTGTGCTGGAACGCACCCTTACCGATAACGAATCGTTAGAGGAAACCCAGTTTGAACTGGAGCGCATGCACTTTGAGTATTATACGCAATTGGGCATAGACAGTACACAGCAAAAGCTTGCTGCCACGCCGTCATCATACACATCACAGGCATCTCTTGGCGAAAAAACCGTAAGCCTTAAATCAGTTATCAAAGGGCCTAAATACTACCTTCTGGGTACTATAGGTGCTACAGAGGCTTCATCTTCAAAATTCTTTAACTCGTTTGCCTTTACTCCTGTAAAAAACGATAATAACTTTAGGGTATACAAAGATACTACAGCACTTTATAGTGTCGAGATTCCGCGCGTGGCTAACGAAAAGCTTGACTTTGAACCTACAAAAGCCAGCTATTATGATTATAACGATTATGATGAGGAAGAAAATGTGTTTAAAGAAAAATATGGCAACAGGCAGTTTACCATGCCGTCTGGGCAGGTGGTAGATGTGTACTTTCATAAATTCCACAGGCACCACAGCATCAAGAGTATAGATACCATCTGGAACAACTTTAAAAAATACATTCTTGAAGAAGAAGATACTAAAGAACCTGATTTTAACGGAGACGACTACACCGTTACAACCACGGTGGCCGTAGATACGGTTGCTACTGTAGGCTATGGCAATTACAGCGCCATGAGCGGATCGCTTTGGCGCAAGTATGTTAAGCCTAAAAAAGCAAAACTATCGCTTATAAACGAAAAACAGGAGTATGTAAAAGAAGGTAACTATTACCAGTTTACCGCCACCTGTGTAAGCGATAAAAGCACACAGGCCATTAAGGTAAGGGCACTGCACCGCAACGGCACTACTTACATTATAAACACGTTGGTAGATAAAGATTATAAAGGTGATGACCCTGCAATAGAAAAGGTGTTTAACTCTTTTGCACTACTGGACGACCCTAAGGCCGAAGACCTGCCTGCCGACCGCTTTAAGCTGTTTATGGAAGATGCCCGCAGCGAGCACGACAGCATCCGTAGCAGCACGCTCGCCTCTATAGACCAGTTAGAGCTTACAAAAGAAGACCGCAAGGCACTTGAAGATTTTATTGAAGGCTTTGACTTTAAAAAAGAAGAAACCTTTGCACTTATTGCCTTGTATGAAAAACTGGGCGAAATGAAAGACCAGGCTTCTATACCGTTTTTTGAAAAACAATACAAACGCGAAAACACCAATGCTACCATTCAGTTTGCGGTGCTGGAGGCGCTTACCGAGTTTAAATCTAAAGACGCCTACAAAAAAATACAGGAACTTATGGAGTATGACCTGCCCATAAGCGACAGCAGGTATGAAGTTAACGGCCTGTTTAACAGGTTTGGGTATGATACCGAAAACAGCGCAGTGCTTTTCCCGGATATTATGCAATACTACAGCATACCTGAGTATCATGATGCCGTTATAGAGTTTTCTGCCGATCTTATAAAAGACGAAGCCATTAAGCCTAAAAAACTTAAAGCCTACAAAAAAATGCTGCTTACAAATGCGCGCCTTGAAATTAAAAGGGCAAAAAGCCGCAAGGCCGATCAGGAAATGCAGGATGAAAACGAGTACAACAGGTACGGCGGCAATGAAGAAAATGCCGGAGACCTTGCCATTTATATGGATTTGCTGTATCCTTTCCATAAAGAGAAAGACGTACAAAAAATATTCAGCGCCATTACAACACTTGATATCCAGGAAACCAACCTCAAACTGGCCCGCCTTGAAATTAAGAACGGTAATGCCGATGAAGAAAAGCTAAAAAGCCTTTTAGCCAACAACAAAACACGTTTTAGCGTACTTAAAATGCTGGTAGAACAAAAAGAAACCGGCCTGCTTAAAGACTACACTGATGATGAAATTGCAGAATCGGCCCTGATAGATATTGAAGAAGTTGACACTAAAACAGATTCTATTATATTACTTGAAAAGAAAGTGGTACAGTATGATGAAAAGACCAACATAACCTTTTACTTCTACAAGCTTAAAAACATTGAGAAGAAAGAAAAAAGCAATAGCGACTATTATGGTTATGGCAAAAGCGTAGACAGGCTGGTGTCTATTGCGTTTGTAAACAACGGTAACAAAATAAACCCGCTGGCCTATAACGATGCAGGCACAAAACGCCTAACCGACGACAGTGAACTTGACATTTACGGCTAAATAAAAATATCCCCTTTACAGCGTTTGTAAAGGGGATATTTTTTTTGTGCATTGTGCACCAAACTGTAAACTTTAAATCCTAAACCTGCTTTCCTGTAATGGTATTATACAGCAGCAGCGCCTTGCCATCAGTAAGCGTGCTTACAAAGTGGCAAATGTGCAGCAGGCGGTCGTACAGCGCCATTTTCTCGGTAACAAATTTTTCGGGCAGCAACTTCAGGATAAGCTTATCATAATTGCTTTCGTTACCGTCAAATTTATTATTGTAAGCCGTGCAAAAGGTATCCAGCAGCGTATTGATAATACGGTATCCTATTACCTCTTTTTCTACCACCTCGCGGCTCTGGTATATGTTTTTAATACTAATGTTAATAATGTCATTCATTTGTGCCGTATAGCTGCCCCTGTCGGTTAGCGCATACGGGTATTTACCGGCCAGTATGGCGTCTTCATTCTCTAAAAAAGTGTTTACCGCATCATTAATCAGGGTGCCAATAGCAAGGGCACGCAGGTAGCTAATTCGGTCTTCTTTAGTAGTAAGGTTTTTGTATTTTTCTACCCCAACGTTATCCTTAACCAGTTTTATAAGGTATTCTAAGGCATAATCTTCACTTATCAGTCCTAAATTAATACCGTCTTCAAAGTCGATAATGGTATAGCAAATATCATCAGCAGCCTCTACTAAATACGCCAGCGGATGGCGTTCAAAACCTATATCATTGCCGGTTTTATTGGGTATAAGCCCCATGTCTTTAGCCACATCTTTAAAAAATGCCGCATCGCACTGAAAGAACCCATATTTTTTATCGGCAATATTGGCCGTAGGCTTTTTAGGCAACGACTCTTTAGGATACTTCATAAAAGCGCCCAGAGTGGCATAGCTAATGCGCAGGCCGCCCTCTATACCCGGGCGTGATGCCGTGAGCAGGTTAAAGCCGTTAGCATTGCCTTCAAAATCTACAAGGTCCTGCCACTCTTTAGGAGCAAGCAGTTCTTTATACATCTGGCCCCTTCCGTTTTTAAAATATTCGCCAATAGCTTTTTCGCCACTGTGCCCAAAGGGCGGGTTGCCTATATCGTGTGCCAGCGCGGCCGCAGCCACAATAGCACCAAAATCGTTCATATGGAAACCGTGCACCTCGGCCAGGTACGGGTGTTTTTCTATAATTTTTTTGCCTACAAGCCTGCCCAGGCTCCTGCCCACCACACTTACCTCAAGGCTGTGCGTAAGGCGTGTGTGCACAAAATCGGTCTTGCTAAGCGGTATAACCTGTGTTTTATCCTGCAGGCTCCTAAAACCTGACGAAAATATAATACGGTCATAATCTACCTCAAAGCCCAGGCGGGTATCATCCTGCTCACGGCGCAGGCGCTTGCTTGTATCGCCCTGCTTTTTTAAAGACAGGAGCTGTTCCCATTGCATCATTTTAATTGATGATTTTAGATTTTAGGCTATGCCTTATTTCTTAAGGTTAAACAAAAAGAAATTCCTTGATTTCTTAGGGTACTTTTCAAAGCTCTTGTCGCTTGGGTTTTCTATAATAGATTTGATGGTAATCTTATCACCCTCCTTAAAACTGGCAGCTACCATTTGGTAATCCAGCAGGTATTCGCCGCAAAAGTAGTTGCCGTCTGCATCTTTTTCTATAAGTCCTGAATAAACCCCTTTTGTATCTTTTGACATCGTAATTTGTTTTTTTGTGCCGGACATTATTGCCCTGTTATATAATTGCCCTTAGGGCGGAATTAATTATCAAACATGCGCCTTGGGTCATTTTCAATACCCAGTTCATTATACGACTTTTTAAGGTGTATTGCGCGGTTGTATTTATGTGTATCTATCACATAGGTTTTACTGGCGCTGTCGTGCAGGCCTATAGCAAACTCGCCTATAAAAGTAAAAGCTTCAAGAGGCATAAGGCGTATAAGCGTGCGTACCAATATGGCTTTTGCCGCCGGGCGGTTACCCAGGGCATCTACCACGCGGGTATTAGTAGCCAGTTTGCCC
>JAZKDS010000428.1:3671-4330 GCA_040387455.1 Bacteroidota bacterium | reverse complement strand
ATATTTTATGCCGTAAACGGCACGGTGCTTACTGCAAGCAACTACCAAAGCCTGCTGGGCGCCGAGACCTATACCCTAAACCTGGCCGAGTTTGTAGGCACTGTGCTAACCCCTAACGGGCAGGAAGTAAGCCTTACTAAAACGCAGTTTGCCGAAGATCCGGTGTATATAAATACTACCCTTACAGAGAGCGGCCACAACATAGGCTACCTTATGTATAACGGTTTTTACAGCAACTATAACACACAGCTTAATGCTGCATTTGCACAACTGAGCAGCGCCGGCGTTACCGACCTGGTGCTCGACCTGCGCTACAATGGTGGTGGCAGCGTGCAAACGGCTACCTACCTTGCCAGTATGATAACAGGGCAGTTTAACGGTCAGCTTTTTGCCCGCCAGCAATGGAACGACAGGCTACAAGCCCACCTTGAAGACGAAAATCCGGGGGCACTGAGGAATCTTTTTACCGATAACATAGGCGGCCAGGGCATAAACAGCCTTAACCTTAACAGAGTATACATATTAACTACGCAAAGCACGGCATCGGCCAGCGAGCTGGTTATTAACTGCCTTAAGCCTTACATAGATGTTGTGGTTATAGGCGATACTACTACCGGTAAAAACGTAGGATCTATTACGCTATATGATTCTAAAGATTT
>JAZKDS010000428.1:694-3599 GCA_040387455.1 Bacteroidota bacterium | reverse complement strand
ATGAGCCATTGTTTGCCCTGGCTATTGCTAAGATAACCGGCAACGGCAGGCACGGCAACTTTAACGGCCCGGGCACTACATTCCGTACGTTTAAGGGCTCTAAAGAAATGCGTCGTTTTGGCACTGAAATGTATGTAGACGGCCTGCCGGAGGGTTCGCTGAATTTAATGAAAGAGTTACAATAATTTATTGATACTGATACAGAAACCACCCTGAAACGGGTGGTTTTTTGTTTACAGGAATTAGGTATATTTGGCGTAGATATCTGACAACATGAAACTGCTATACTCCTTCCTTACCCTCATTATGCTTACCGCATGTGCACCGCAAAAAAAAGCTTACACCCCGCAGCCACCTCAGTTTGAAATAATGGGTAAAAAAATACTGCGGGAGGGCTATGTCATCCCGCGAAGCGGCACACAGGCTTTTACACTAAACAGGGAGTATGCCGGATTTTGCTTTGACTGCAAAAGCCTGCTGTATGTAATAAGCGAAACCGACAGCCTGCTGATGGTAGCGCATGATATAAACCGCGATACTCTTTTCTATGTGCGTAAAAATGCTGTGGGAACTGAACTGGACATCCCACTGGATAACAGTGAGGTAAATGAACCCTTTGGACATAGGAATTACAGGGATTATGATCCAAATGATAGTGATGGCCAAGCCTCTAGGGCTTGTGGCGAAGCCGCCGTAAAAAGTGGCGAGTTTACCTATACCGACACCTTTAATCCTGATGATTATCCTGATGTTGAAGTGAACCTGATTACCGAAAAGGAATTCAGCAAAATGCAGAAAACCAGCATACAGCATTTTGAAGAAAACGAGGCTGTTAAAAAAGTGGACAGTACCATAACTATTGGAAAAATGCAATTCAGGGATGGCAGGGGCGAAGGCAACATGCCTAATACCTATTTTTATGAAGGCGAATATAAAGCGCTCAATGCTTATTTGCTGCTATATGTTTGTGAAGCATGTGAAGAATACAGCCACTTCTTGATAAATAAAGACACAGGAGAAGAAATAGCATCTTTTTCTAACAGGCCTTACTTTTCAGCCAATTTTGAATATGTTATGGATATGGGGCAGCTGTTTAGCGATTCTCCTACCATAGTGCGTGCCTATAAATGGAATGAAGCAGACGGCAACGGCTGGTATAAAGAATTTGCCAACTGGTCGCCCGTGGGCGAAGGCTTTTGGGGCAGCGACAACTGCTTTTACACACCCGTAATTCCCTCCATTACTGCAGAAACTCACAATAGCGACAGCCAGGCCCGCGATATGGCAAAGTACAATTACCGCTATATAAAGATTAAAATAAAAGCGCCTACGCCTTACTCTGAAGAGCGTGGCTATATCCTCACACCAGAAGATTAAGCAAGTGATACTGGTTGTTTAGGTAGTCTACATAAAAGCCACGTTCTTTCATATTGCTAAGCAACATATCAAATTCGGCAGCATCTTTAAGCTCAATACCCACTACAGCCGTACCTTTTTCTTTGCTGTTCTTTTTAGTATATTCAAAATGGGTAATATCATCCGTTGGCCCCAGTACATTCATTACAAACTCGCGCAGGGCACCCGGCCTTTGCGGAAACTTTACAATAAAATAGTGCTTAAGCCCGGCATACAATAATGCAGCCTCCTTAATTTCTTCCATACGGGTAATATCGTTATTACTGCCCGATATGATACATACCACATTTTTGCCTTTTATCTGTTCTTTATACTGCTCTAACGCTGCTACCGAGAGTGCACCCGCAGGCTCAGCCACAATAGCATCTTTATTATACATGCTAAGTATAACCTGGCAAATGCGGCCTTCGTCTACCAGCAGCATATCGCTCAGCGTATGGCGGCAAATATCAAATGTATAGCTGCCCACCTTTTGCACGGCGGCACCATCTACAAACTTATTAATACGATCAAGGTGAACCGCTTCGCCGGCCTCAAGGGCCCTTTTCATACTGGGAGCGCCGGCAGGCTCTACCCCTATTATTTTGGTATCGGGCGAAAGCTCTTTAAGCACGCTGCTAAGCCCGGCAGCAAGGCCGCCGCCGCCTATGGGTACAAACACATAATCTATATGATCGTGCAGCTGCTCCAGTATTTCGAGGCCTATGGTAGCCTGCCCTTCTATAATATATGGGTCATCAAACGGGTGTATAAATACGGCATCCTGCGCGGCACAATACTGTAATGCTGCTTCTTTGGCCTCATCAAACGTATCGCCGGCTAAAACCACATGGGCATAATCACCGCCAAACATTTTTACCTGGTCCAGTTTTTGGCCCGGTGTGGGCGTGGGCATAAAAATAGTGCCCTTAACCTTCATTTTATTGCAGGCCAGGGCCACACCCTGTGCATGGTTGCCCGCACTGGCACACACCACGCCCCTGCTTAGCTCTTGGGGTTTAAGGGTAGCCATTTTATTGTATGCCCCGCGTATTTTGTAAGACCGTACCTGTTGCAGGTCTTCGCGCTTAAAGTAAATGTTTGCACCATACATTTCAGATGCCGTGCGGTTAAGCTCCAGCGGTGTTTTTTTTACTACGTGGGCAAGCCTCTCAGCCGCCTGGCGCACGCTTTGTATTGTAGGAAAATAGGTTGTCTCGGTATTCATGTATGAGTTGTAACACATCCGGCTTGTCATTCTGACGAAAGAAGAATCTTAATTAAAGATTCTTCGACTCCGCTAAGGCTCCGCTCAGAATGACATACGGGATGATTATATTATAAAATTCGCTGCCGACGTACAGCCTAGTTATTCTCAGGCCTTAGGCTACGCACGGTTTTACCTGCCTGCCACATTTCGCTTTCGCGAAGTTCGGCCAGTTCGGCATCCAGATTAACGCGGTAATCGGGTTTGCTGTTGCTTGATATCGATTGCCCGGCTTCAAAGCCC
>JAZKDS010000428.1:0-684 GCA_040387455.1 Bacteroidota bacterium | reverse complement strand
TTTTACCAGCCTGCCACAACTCACTGTCACGTAATTCTTTTAATTCCACTTCCAGGTTTTCCCTATAATCTGTTTTACTGTTGCTGTCAATAGAGCGCTGGCTTTCTTTACCGGCAGCAACACTTTCATATAATTCTTCAAACAGTGGCTTGGTAGCATCGCGGAAACGCTTCCACCAGTCTAACGCGCCACGTTGTGCCGTAGTAGAGCAGTTGGCATACATCCAGTCCATACCGTTCTCTGCCACAAGCGGCATAAGTGATTGTGTAAGCTCTTCCACCGTTTCGTTAAACGCCTCCGAAGGGCTGTGCCCTTTAGCACGCAACACCTCATACTGCGCGGCAAAAATGCCCTGTATGGCTCCCATAAGCGTGCCACGCTCACCCGTAAGGTCAGAGAATACTTCTTTTTGGAAATCGGTTTCAAACAAGTAGCCACTGCCTATAGCAATGCCCAGCGCTACTACACGCTCCCAGGCGCGGCCGGTAGCATCCTGAAAAATAGCGAAACTGCTGTTAAGCCCGCGGTTTTGTAAAAACATACGGCGCAGCGATGTGCCCGATCCTTTAGGTGCCACAAGGAAAACATCTACATTCTCCGGAGGATAAATGCCTGTTTGCTCGTTGAAGGTAATACCAAAACCGTGTGAGAAATATAAAGCTTTGCCGGCGGTAAGGTTTTCCT
>JAZKDS010000427.1:0-5090 GCA_040387455.1 Bacteroidota bacterium | reverse complement strand
ACTTACAGCCGCACAAAAAGCCGGTATAGTATTTTTTGGTGTTAGCAATCCGCGCCCGGTCAATAGCAGCAAACCATTGCAGCCCTATGAAACCATTACCCTGCAAAGTAATAAACAACTTGAATGCTGGTACATTAAGGCCAAAAATGCTAAGGGTACAGTATTGCTGTTTCATGGTTATCAGGGAAATAAATCGGTCCTGATTCAAAAAAGTGATATTTTTCATGAAATGGGCTACAATACATTACTGGTAGATTTTATGGGCTCAGGAAATTCAGAAGGCAATCAGACTACCATAGGTTATAAAGAAGCCGAAGAGGTAAAAACCTGCTTTGACTACATTACTGATAAAGGTGAAAAGAACATTTACTTATGCGGCAACAGCATGGGTGCCGTGGCTATAATGAAAGCCATTACAGATTATAATATTGCACCAAAAGCTATTATGATAGGCTGCCCCTTTGGCTCTATGTACAAAACAGTAGGTGCCCGGTTTGATATTATGGGTGTACCTAAATTTCCGATGGCAGGGTTGCTTATGTTTTGGGGTGGTACTATAAATGGCTATTGGGCTTTTGGGCACAACCCTTCAGCCTATGCCAAAACCATAAAATGCCCTATACTTTTGGTTTATGGCGCAAAAGATAACCGCGTAAACCGGGCTGAAATAGATAATATTTACAGTAATCTTGCAGGATCAAAAACGCTTAAAGTATACCAGGAAGGCGGCCATGATTTTTTAAATGAATGCAAAGATGAATGGGCGAAAGATATTGCTATATTTTTAAAGAAAATAAAGTAACAAAGTATTGTTTTTCAAAAAATTAAACACCCTTACATAAACTATTAGATTATGAAATATTTTATCTCTTCAATATTATTTTGTGTATTTATAGCTAATGCTCAAACAAGAAACGAGTTGTATGGCGAGTGGAAATTTGAATCGGTTGCTGATGAAATGACTGCAGATAATAATAAAAAAGCACGGGTTGAAGGGCTATTAGAAGGTTATACTTATGTGTTTTATCCGGATAATTATTATGAGGCCAAGATGCTGAATGTAGCAGAAAAAGGCACATGGAAATTAATCGGTACTAGCATTACTACAATTACATCTGAAGGTAAACCGGGCATAACTATTGAAATAATTTCTTTGCAGGGCGATAAAATGAAAATGAATACTAAAGGGATGGTTGTTAATATGATAAAAGCAAAAGCCATAACCGTACCGCAAAACCTTATACAAAAATGGACTTTTACCGGTACCCGTATTGACCCTGATGACGATGAACTGCGCCCGGCACCAAAAGATAATTTTTTAGACCTAAAAGCTGATGGCACTTATGAAGCTGCTGTGGGTCAAACAAAAGAAACGGGTAACTGGATGTATGTCCAGGAAACAAAAACAATTAATCTTACCAGTAATAAAGCAACAAAACAATGGCCTGTAGTTTTATTTGATGATAACAACCTGGTACTGCGCATGAATACTTCAAAATCAGAGTTTGTATTTACACATCAATAAACTATTTTTCGTCCAGTAATTGTTGCAGTTTAGCTTTTTCGGCTTCCGGCAATTGTGGCAAGATACTCTCAAAATAAGCACGATAACCTTCTTTTTTAAGAAGCCTTCTTATAGTGTCTTTTGCAAATTTTACAAACTGCCATTTGTGGTGCAGCGTGGCATTTACAAGGTTCTCCCATACAATTGGGTCAGGCTTGCCAATATACACAAGATTAGCCAGTGCATTGCGGCGCACTCCGGTTTCATACTTAGGCGATGCATAACCTTGCAATTCTGCATAAAAATCAGGCTTTTGCGCCTCTCTGTACCCTTTATTAAGATACGCCAGTGTAAGCCATAAAATACGCAGGTTTTTATCATTAAAACCTACCCAGCTACTGGTTTTATCTAAAAGTTCAGTACGTCTTTCTGTAAAGTTTTTATACAGCACATTAAGCACAATTTCGCGCGTTACATAAGACTCATCATCAAGCAACGACCAGTATTCTGCTTCAAAATCCTTTGGTATAGCCGTTATGGTGCGCGCCACAGCCTGGCGCAAATGTACTTCGCCACTTTTCATTGCTACTTTTAATAATGCTGCTTTATCGGCAAATGGCACCTGTGCCACCTGAAAAAGTATTTCTTCTTTTACAGGATAAAAAGCCTCAGACTGCATTACCTGCATAAACAACTCTTTATTTTCGGCAAAAGGCTTGCCCTGGCCTTCGCCAAGTGCAATATATTGCTGCATAAACCTGTTTTTAGACAATAAAGCCATAACCTCCTCAATTTCAAACTTGCCACTATCAAGCCAGCGTTTTTTAAAATCGTCGGTATCATAATCTGGCGCAACTGCTTTTATCTCGTTCAAAAACTGATCTGTAACCACGTTTTTATAGCCGTATTTTTCAAGATATGTTTTTACCGCGGTTCTAAATGCGGTATGCCCTATTTCTTCTCTAATTGTATGGAGTGCCCATGCGCCCTTTTCATAGTATGAAAGTGAGCTGGCATTATCGCGCATAATGGGTATGGTATCTGTTTTGGCAACCTGCTGTATCTTTTCGGCAATTTCATACATTTTATAATAAAAATGATCTTCGCCATAAAGTTCCTGTTCAGCAAGTAGCGCATAATATGTGGCAAAACCTTCCTGAAGCCAGTGGTGCTCCCCATTTTGTGCCGTTATCAGGTCGCCAAACCATTGGTGGGCCAATTCATGGGCATTTACATTAACATAGGTCCTGTCGTTAAATCCTACAGAATCTACCACAAAATCCTGACTAAATATGGTTGATGTCGTGTTTTCCATACCACCATATAAAAAATCAAGTGCCGGTATCTGTCGGTACACCCCCCACGGATAATTTACACCTATTTCGCGTTCAAAAAAATCAAAAATCTGCCTGCTGTAGCGGTACGTAGGTTCAGTTTTTTTAACATCTTCATTCCTTATATAAAATTCTAAGGGTGTACCTAAAGATGTTTTCACCTCTGTCTTTACAAACTTACCTATTGCAAGCATTGCCAGATAGCTGCTCATAGGCTTATCCATAGCATAAAACCACGTAAAATTATTACCTGTAGATATTTTGTCTTTTAGCTTTCCGTTGCTTATTACCGTGTAGTTTTTATCAAAAGTAACTGCTATGTTAAATATCAGTTTTTCATTCATATCGTCAAAACTGGGCAACCAGTGGCTGGTATATTTACCCTGCCCCTGAGTCCATATCTGGTCGTCATCGCCATCTTTTACAAAATAAACTGCTTGTCGCGGCTGTGCGGTATAATTAAATTCTAACGTGTTTTTACCTTTTTTAAAACCTTTATAGAGCTTGAAAGTTTTAGGACCGGCAACCCATTTTGCCTTTTTACCATTTATCTTAACATCCTTAAATGTCATGTTTTGGGCATCAATAAATATTGTGTCGGGCTTAGAAAGCACATCAAAAGTATACACAACAGCCCCTGTTATTTTTTTGTCTTTAGCCTCAACTAAAAGGGTGGCATCAACGGTTTTAAAATCTACTTTTTTATATTGCTGGGCAAAAGCACTGCAGCCGGCTAAAATCAAAAACAAAAAACGTTTCATCAAAAAATTTTATTTATTCAAAGCTAATAAATATAAAGCAAATGCCCTTTACTTATGGTTATAAAACAATAAGCCCCGGTAAAAAACCGGGGCCTTATATTAAATAAATAATATTCACATACTATTTATGCATCTACAGAGCAATCCATAAACTGGCATAAGATATTTTTAATCAAAACTTTATATTCCTCAATTTTTGTAGGTTTTACATAATAGCCATCAACTCCAATCTGTTCGGCTCTACCCATAAAATCAACATTTTCACATGTTGTTAAAAATATAAACGGAATATCGCGCTCTTTTAACTCCGGGTCATTACAAATTTTTTCGCAAAGCTCAAAGCCATCCAGATAAGGCATATTTATATCTGAAATGATTATAAACGGATCTTCCTCACTTTCTTTTAAAAAGTCAACAACCATAGTACTTTCCTCAAAAATTACTACACGGTTATCAAAACCGTTTTCATCCATTACCTGTTCAAAAACTTCCAATAGTATTTCCCACTCATCCGGATCGTCTTCTACAATTATTATATCGCCTCGCTTGTTCATTTTATTGGTGTAAATAGTAATCTTTTAGCCCTGTGTCAAATTTAACACTTTACGGAATACCTCACATACAGTATTTTACAAAAAATGTTATAATATTTTACAAAAATACATAATTATTACACCTATGAATCAAGTATTTACAAAATTTCATTTTTCAATATGCATATTATAAATAATCAGAAAGCCTGCGTTATCAGCAGGCTTTTAAGAATTTTACATATTATTTTTTAATCAAATATTGTTTATCTAAAAATAAATAACGGTTTCGGTGTTGTTCTTTGTAAGATTTGGCTGTCACACTAAGTTCCATAATCGTCATATCTCCCTCTTTTTTACTTTCTGCCCATTTGGGTAATTTTTTCCCGTTAGGGTTACCGGTCTTTATAAAGTTTGCAAAATACTCTTCACCTATTTCAGAAGCCTTATAATCATCGGCTGTCCAGCCAAAAACTTTATTGCTATCCAGGTTGCCCAACAGATATTCTATATCACTGGCATGTGCCGCACCAGACAGGGCTTCGGGCATTTTGTTTTCTTCTTTTTTAGTACCATCTCCTTTAATGATACCACCTGCAAGACCTGTTTTGGCATCACCCATTTCGCTTTTCATGGCTGGACGGGCCTTACTAAATATATAAGTATAAACCGGCTGGCCACTTGTTTGCCTTTGCAGCTCAAGCCATTTCCAGGTACTGTATACAATAAAATTATCGCTGGCAAGCGCTGTAGCCGATGTTATAACTTCCTGCTCTGTTTTGCCCGGATATAACGCAAGTACCTCATCAGCCTTATCTCCATACATGGTTTTTACTTTTGCCGCATAATTTTCAGGATTAGGATACTGCCCCTGCATAAATGCCTGGTAAGGCATCTCGGCAGATGTCCAGCCGGCAAGTAGCGGTACTTTGGCCTGCTCTCCGGCAGCAAATATATCTGA
>JAZKDS010000426.1:3016-11656 GCA_040387455.1 Bacteroidota bacterium | reverse complement strand
ACTTTAGTAACGGCCTGTATAAGCCCATCCTGATACTCCGGCAATGAGAAGGTACGGTCAAAACCCTCGCCTTCGCTTGAAATGCTGTAGCCTACCGATAGTATAACCGCTTCGGCACCCGTAGCTGCTTTTACGGCATCGTCATAATTAATATGTTCTTCATAAACGGCAAAGGCAATTTGTGCGCCACCGCCATTTTCATAATATTCCAGCCTAAAAGCATATTCCTTACCGGCTTTAACTTTAATTTCTTTTGTGCCTACCACAGCAGCGTGGTCGCTCCACATGTCAATAACTTTTTTGTCATCAATATACAGGCGGAAACCATCATCGCCACGCACACTAAACTTGTACGTACCCGATGTTTGTGGGCGTATTACTCCTGTATAACGCGCCGAAAAATTATCTGACCCTATGCCGGCAATACCTGTTTCCATAGGCCAGTCGTGGTTAATATGGGCTTCTACACGTTGTGCTATAGGCTGACCTTCAAGGTTTTTATTGTTGAAGTATTCTGCCTTTGCACCTTTGGTCTTTGATTTTTTTGCGGTATATAACGGTGAATTCTCTACATAGTCTTCCAGCTTGGGGATGCTGTTGCTTACATAAACAATTTTTGTGTCGGGTAATGCATCGCTCACACCTTTAAGCAATGATGTATAGCTGAAAGGATGCGTATAAGAGCTGCCACCACCGGCAGGATTAGCCTCGGCGTTAGGGCCTATAACGGCAATAGTTTTTAAATTTTTAGCCAGCGGAAGCATATTGCCTTCATTTTTTAGTAGTACAATACCACCACGGGCAAGCTCTAAAGTAAGCTGTTCATTTTGCTCATTAGCTTTAAGCGGCTCTGCCATTTTATATTCAGTGTCATAAAACCCAAAGCGGAATATCATCCTTAAAATGCGGCGTACCTTATCGTTAATAACTTCTTCGCTAAGCGAACCATTTTGCAGGGCGGGCATCAGGTTTTTGCTGTTCATGTAGGCACCGCTTGGCATTTCAAGATCAAGGCCGCCTTTGGCAGCAGCAACGCCATCATAAGTAGCTACCCAGTCGCTCATAACAACGCCGTCAAACCCCCAGTCGCCTTTAAGTATCTCGTTATTAAGATGGTTGTTTTGTGTGGCGTGTTCGCCGTTAATCAGGTTATAACTGTCCATCACGGCACCCACTTTGCCTTTTTGCACCGCTGCTTTAAAAGCAGGCAGGTAAAGTTCGCGCAGGGTGCGTTCGTCAATATCACTGCTCACGTTGTTGCGGTCCCATTCCTGGTTGTTGCCTGCAAAGTGCTTTACAGTAGCCACCACCTTTTGATCCTGAACCCCTTTTATATAAGCTACGGCCATTTCTCCTGCTAAATACGGGTCTTCGCCCAGATATTCAAAGTTACGGCCATTCATAGGGGCACGGTAAATATTTACACCGGGAGCCAGGAGAATATGTACCCCACGCTCGCGGGCATCTTTGCCTAAGGCTTCACCAAGTTTATATGCAAGGTCTACATCCCACGAAGCAGCGGTAAGCACACTGGCCGGATAAGCTGTAGTGTGGCCATCGTTACGCGTTCCCACTGGGCCATCGGTCATTTTTATTTGTGGCAGCCCAAGGCGTTCTATAGGGCGTATACAAAAGTCTTTATAGCCGCCTATGTAGTCTAACTTTTCTTCGAGCGTCATGGCCGAAAGGAGAGAGGCCACACGGTCTTCAACAGTAGCTTTCGGGTCTTTGTAGGTTTGTGCATGTGCCGCAAGGCAAAAAGCCAGTACTGCGGTAATGAGGTAATTGCGCATTTAAAGATGTTTTAGTTTGGATTGTAAATGTAGGAATTATTTGAAAACGATTTCGGAGCATTAGTTGCCAGGTAACATTTTCGTAAAAAAAGGGCTTTAATTTCATCAATTTTATTTAGGTCATTCTAAATGATATTACCTAAATTTGCCTTACAAAATTCAACATACAAAACAGTATTACTATGAGTTCATTTGACGTAGTCGTTATAGGTTCGGGCCCTGGAGGTTATGTAGCTGCCATCCGCAGTGCACAGTTAGGGTTCAGTACAGCAATTATTGAAAAATACCCAACCCTGGGTGGCACCTGCCTTAATGTAGGCTGTATACCGTCTAAAGCGCTACTGGATTCATCGCACCACTACCATGATGCGCACAGTAACTTTAAAGAGCATGGTATTGATATTGCCGGCGAGATAAAAGTAAATTTTGAGCAAATGATTGCCCGTAAGCAGGGTGTTGTAGACCAAAACGTGAGCGGTATTAAATACCTTATGGACAAAAACAAGATTACTGTTTTTGAAGGGACAGGCTCTTTTGAAGATGCTACCCATGTTGTGGTTACTAAAAATGACGGTTCAACCGAAACCATTGAGGCAAAAAACACCATTATTGCCACAGGTTCTAAACCATCATCGCTGCCTTTTATAAAAATTGACAAAGAAAAAATAATTACGTCTACCGAAGCCCTTAAACTTAAAGAAGTGCCTAAGCACCTTATTGTTATAGGTGGTGGTGTTATAGGCCTTGAGTTAGGCCAGGTATACCTTCGCCTTGGTGCGCAGGTAAGCGTAGTGGAGTATCTTGACCGTATTATACCGGGTATGGATGCAGGCCTTAGTAAAGAGCTTACTAAAGTGCTTAAAAAACAAGGGATGAAATTTTATACGTCTCACAAAGTAAAATCGGTTGAGCGTGCAGGCGATGGCGTGCAGGTTCAGGCTGAGAATGCTAAAGGCGAAACCATTACCCTTGATGGCGATTATGCATTGGTATCGGTAGGGCGCAGGCCGTTTACCGATGGCCTTAATGCTGATAAAGCGGGTGTAAAAATTAGTGACCGTGGCCAGATTGAGGTGAACGATCACCTGCAAACAAGTGTGTCTAACATTTATGCCATAGGCGATGTTATTAAAGGAGCCATGCTTGCCCATAAAGCGGAAGAAGAAGGCGTATTTGTTGCCGAAACCATTGCCGGACAAAAACCGCATATTGATTATAACCTTATACCGGGTGTGGTATATACATGGCCTGAAGTAGCTGCTGTTGGTAAAACAGAAGAGCAGCTTAAAGAAGCCGGTGTTGAGTACAAGTCAGGTAGTTTCCCTTTCAAAGCATTAGGCCGTAGCCGTGCCAGTATGGATACCGATGGATTTGTAAAAATACTTGCAGATGCCAAAACTGACGAGATTTTAGGTGTACACATGATAGGCGCACGTACTGCTGACCTTATTGCTGAAGCTGTTATTGCTATGGAATTTAAGGCCAGTGCCGAGGATATTGCAAGGTCGTCTCATGCGCACCCTACCTATGCCGAAGCTATTAAAGAAGCGGCCCTTGCTGCTACTGATAACAGGCCTATACATATTTAATATATTTATTTAGACATAACAAAACCCACTTCTGACAGGAGTGGGTTTTGTGTTTTATAGTATTGTGCGTACTTTTGACTTCGTAATATTTTTATAAAATTGAGAACCCAATTTACAGTTACCACCCAAAATCCTGATCAGTTTAAAAAACAACTGCTCGGCTGGGCACAGCAATTTAGAGAAGTTGTATTTTTAGACAGCAATAATTACCATCAGGCATATGCCTCTTTTGATGCCGTGTTAGCTGTAGATGCCCTTACTTCTATAAAAACAGATTACCACAATGGTTTCGAAGATTTAAACACCTACCAGCAAACTACAAAAGACTGGCTGTTTGGGTACTTGTCATATGATTTAAAGAATGATACCGAACAACTAAGTTCTCGTAATTTTGATGGCCTTGATTTTCCTGACCTGTTTTTTTTCCAGCCTAAAAAACTGTTTTTACTAAAGGGCAATGCGCTTGAAGTGCGTTACCTTACTATGTGCGATGATGAATGGGAGGAAGACTTTGAAGAAATTACAAATTATGAATTACAAATTTCAGATTCAACTCTTAACGCTCAACTGTCAACAATTCAGCAGAGAATTTCTAAAGAAAGTTATATTGATAAAGTGCAGCAGATGTTAGCGCATATTTATCGTGGCGACATTTATGAGGCTAATTTTTGCATGGAGTTTTATGCTGAAGACACTGTTATTGCGCCTTTTGAAACCTATCAAAAACTCAATGCAATATCTGAACCGCCGTTTGCCGTGTTCTTTAAAAATTACAAGCAATACCTTTTATCTGCCTCACCTGAACGCTACATAAGTAAAGAAGGTAATATCGTAATAAGCCAACCTATTAAGGGTACAGCACGCAGAAGTACAGATCCTGTAGAAGATGAAGCCATAAAACAGGAGCTTGCCGCCAATGAAAAAGAACGTGCTGAAAACATTATGATTGTAGACCTGGTGCGTAATGACCTTTCGCACACGGCAGCAAAAAAATCAGTCCACGTAGATGAGCTTTGCAAGCCCTATACCTTTAAGCAGGTACACCATTTAATTTCTACCATATCATCTCAAATAGAAGGGCATTATAGCCCGGTAGATGTTATTAAAAGCACCTTCCCAATGGGAAGTATGACGGGCGCACCTAAAATATCTGCCATGCAAATTATTGAAAACCTTGAAGAAACAAAACGCGGCCTGTATAGTGGCGCTGTAGGCTATTTTACTCCTGATGGCGACTTTGATTTTAATGTGGTTATCCGCAGTATACTTTATAATGAGCAAAATGGCTATGCATCATTCTCTGTAGGCAGTGCCATTACGGCACAATCTGACCCTGAAAAAGAGTATGAAGAATGTCTGCTTAAGGCAAAGGCTATGCGTACTGTGCTGGAGCAATAAAACCTATCTATAAATTGCTTATTTTTGGGGTATGCTTGCTCGCCTAAAAAATCATTTATCAAAAGACCTTACTATTCTTGAAAATAAGAAACTGTTGCTTGCCGTTAGCGGTGGGGTAGACAGTATGGTTTTGGCACATCTTTTTAAAGTCTTGGGATATGATGTTTCTATAGCCCACTGCAATTTTGGGTTAAGGGGAGATGAGAGTGATGGCGATGAAAATTTTGTGCGCCAATTTGCAAAAGAACATGATATTAAAATTTTTGTAACACACTTTAATACAAAGGCTTTTGCTATAAATTCTAAAGTATCTATTCAAATAGGGGCAAGGCAACTGCGTTATGCATGGTTTGAAGAATTACTGCAAAACAATAACCTTGATTTCCTGCTTACAGCACATCATCTTGACGACAGCATAGAAACATTCCTTATCAATTTTACACGTGGTACAGGTCTGCAGGGGCTTACCGGTATACCACAGCAAAATGGTAATGTCATACGGCCATTACTGCCTTTTAGCCGTAATGATATTGAAAGCTATGCGCAGGAAAATAACATTACGTGGCGGGAAGACAGCAGTAATGCATCGGATAAATACCTGCGCAATAAACTGCGCCATGATATAGTGCCCGTTTTAAAAGCATTAAACACGTCATTTGGCACGTCATTTGCTCAAACGCTTACTAACCTGCAACAGGCGCAATCGCTTACAGATGATGCCTCTGTTATGGTATACAAACAGGTTGTTGAAGATTTAGAAAATCAAAAACACATTAACATAAACCAGTTAGTGCGTTTACAAAATTACAGGGCTTATCTTTATCAGTGGCTTAGCCCTTTTGGATTTACAGCCTGGGATGATATTTATAATTTAATAGATGCTCAATCGGGTAAATACATTACTGCGGGCAATTTCAGGCTTTTAAAAAACAGGGATGTTTTAATTTTAGAACCGATTCAGGATGCTAAAAATGAAGTTTACGAAATATTACAAAATGAGCAAAAAACTACTAATCCGATAGGATTAAAGCTTGAAAAAGTAGACTTTTTTGAACAAAATGCCACAAAAAATGTAATATTTGTTAATAATGACTTAATAAAATTTCCGTTATTTGTCCGTAAATGGGAGGAAGGTGATTACTTTTACCCATCTGGAATGAACGGCCAAAAAAAGAAAGTATCAAAATACTTTAAAGATGAGAAATTCTCATTAAGTGATAAAGAAAATACCTGGCTGCTTTGCACCGAAAATGAAATAATATGGATAATAGGCCACCGTGCCGACAATCGTTTTAAAGTTACCGAGAATACAACACAAATTTTAAAGATAGAAGTAGTTTAATAATGAAAAAATTAAGTTTTATAGTTTTACTCTTACTGCCATTTTTTAGCTCTTTTGCTCAAATACTGCAGCCTGTTAAATGGACAAGTAAGGTTGAAAAAAAATCAGATACAGAATTTGTACTTGTTTTTAGCGCTACAATAGATGAGGACTGGCATATGTATTCGCAATTTAGCGATGAAAATGGCGCCATACCCATGTTGATAACCTTTAATAACCAAAAGAAGAATTTTGAGTTAGTAGGTAAAGCTAAAGAAAGCAAAACCGAGCAAGCTTTTAATGATGTTTTTGGGGTAACCGAAACCTTTTGGAGCCATAAGGCAGAAATTCGCCAAACTATAAAATTGTTGCCTGCAAGTAATAAAGTTGCGCAGGTTACAATTGATTATCAGGTGTGTAAGCAATCATGTATACAGGGCACCAACCTGTTTCAGTTTGACCTTGATAAACTTACATCTAAAGAGGTTAAAATTTTTGCAAACATTCCGTTGGCTGCGGTTACTACAACTACTTCTATTGATAATGAGGTAGATACAGACACGGTTAAAAAAGACAGCACTGCTGTTTTGGCACCATCTTCAGATAAAGCAGAAACCGCAAAACCGGCTGCTGCTCAAAAACCGGCAAAGGATGACCAAGAAAGTAAAAGCCCTTTATCTATATTTCTGCTTACATTGCTTGCAGGTATTGGGGTAACCTTTACACCATGCGTGTTTCCAATGATACCTATGACGGTAAGTTTCTTTATTAAACAGAATACTAATAAGTCTAAAGGTAAATTTAATGCAATATTTTATGGCATATGTATTATTGCCATATATGTTTTGCTGTCGTTACCGTTCCATATATTTGAAGGTGTAGATAAAAATATGTTTGCCGATATATCGGCTAATGTATACCTGAATATTTTCTTTTTTGCTGTATTTGTGGTATTTGCAATATCGTTTTTTGGTGCATTTGAAATTACCATACCTAACAGCTGGGCCAGTAAGGCAGATAACGCTTCAAACGCAGGTGGCTACATTGGTATATTCTTTATGGCACTTACCTTAATTATAGTTTCGTTTAGCTGTACAGGCCCTGCATTAAGTTTTGTGTTTGGCAGTGTATTTTCGTCAGACGGCGGTGCTATATTACTTACACTGGGCATGTTTGGTTTTGGCCTTGGTCTTTCTTTACCATTTATGCTATTTGCTTTATTTCCAAGCCTTATGGGTTCATTACCAAAATCGGGTGGGTGGCTTAATACGGTTAAAGTAGTATTTGGTTTTGTTGAGCTGGCATTGGCATTTAAGTTTTTAAGCAATGCTGACCTGGTTTTAGATTTACATATACTTAACCGTGAGGTATTTATAGCCATATGGATTGCCATATTTGCAGCACTTACATTATACCTGTTTGGTAAATTTTCTACACCGCATGATTCTCCTGTGCCTTTTCTTTCTGTAGGCAGGATGCTTTTAGGAGTTATAGCGCTTACGTTTACTATATACCTTATTCCGGGCATGTGGGGCGCACCTCTTAAATTGATAAGTGGTATAACACCACCTATAAATTATAGCGAATCGCCTTTTGGTTTTGGAGGTAGTGGAGGACAGGCTACTCCTGCAGGGAATCTTCCTGAAGGTGCTGAACCCACAGTACATGGTATTATAGCTTTTGAAGATTATGATAAGGCACTTGCGTATGCAAAAACTGTTAACAAGCCCTTATTGCTTGACTTTACCGGAAAGGTATGTACTAATTGCCGACGCATGGAAGATAACGTTTGGGTAGACCAGCGTGTACTTAGTATACTTAAAAATGATGTGGTGCTGGTGTCGCTTTATGGTGATGTCGATGAGAAATTGCCGGATAATGAGCAGTTTGTATCTAAATATAGCGGCAGGCAGATAACTACAGTAGGTAAAAAATGGAATGATTTTCAGATGGGTAGATATAACTCTAACGAAAGGCCGTTTTATGTACTGGTTAACAACTCCCAACATTGAAGAATATTTAGCATGGCTAAAAGAAGGTGTTTCTAATTATAAAAAATAAAAAAAGCGGGACAATTAGTTGTCCCGTTTTTTTATGATAGCTTATCAAGTATTACCTTCAGGTCTATAGCATCATCAAAAAAGTTGGCCCACAGGTCGCCCTTTTCTTTTACCCGGTCGGGTAACGTTTTAATTGTATAATTTTTAATGTCAAATTTTTTATCGTTCAGCTCATCCCATTCTAAGGGTGTGCTGGCAGTAGCACCTTCGCGCGGGCGAAGGGAGTAAGCACAAGCCATGGTTTTGCCCTTGCCGTTTTGAAGGAAGTCAAGGTATACCTTACCAATCCTGTTCTTTGGCAGGCGTTCCAGGCTGGTTATTTTAGGCAGTGCCGCATGCACATGCTGGCTGATGATATGGCTAAAATCACGTGATTGGTCATAAGTGTACTTAGGTTTTATGGGTATAAAGACATGTAATCCTTTGCCTCCCGATGTTTTAAGATAGCTATTTATACCAATGCTACCCAGTACTTCCTT
>JAZKDS010000426.1:0-3006 GCA_040387455.1 Bacteroidota bacterium | reverse complement strand
CCTTATTTACTGTGGTAATCAGGTTTTTAAGCGATGCTTGGTTAGGATCAAGGTCAAAAATAATATAGTCAGGGTTATTGATGCTGCCCACGCGGCTGCTCCATGGGTTTATCTCAATACAACCCAGGTTAGCCATATAAATCAAGGTATCTTTATCGTTACATATCAGGTATTCAATACTTTCACCCGTAGAACCCGATTTTATTTTTCGGGTCTTTGCCCAGTCAGGCGCAATCCCTGCCACATTCTTCTGGAAAAAACCTTCTTTTACAATGCCATCCGGGGTGCGTCGCATGCTTTGAGGCCGGTCTTTTATGTAAGGCAGTAGGTAATCGGCCATGGCATCATAATAAGCAATTACATCGCCTTTTGTAATTTTTTCTTTAGGCCAAAATACCTTCTCGGGATGCGTAACGGGCACTTTATCAGTATCCCACCCTGGTTTTACAACTAATTTCGCTGTATCTTTTTTCTTAACAGTTTTAGCTACTTCTTTTGCTGTTTGAGCAGTTTCTTTTTTAACGTCCTTGGCATCTTTATCATTACGAAGCGCTACAAACACAGGGTGGCGCAGGCTGTTGGTTTCGGTCCATTCGCTATATTTTATTTGTGCAACCAGTTCAGGACTAACCCAGTGGGCTTTGCGTTCTTCTGGTGGTACATTTACAAATGGTATTGTTTTACGTTCCAGTTTTTTAAGCTTTTCATACAGGTCTTTCAGTGAATCTTCGTTAAACCCAGTACCTACTTTGCCACTATATTGTAGCTTTCCATTTTGGTAATAGCCTAATAATAAGGCCCCAAATCCTGAACGTGACCCTTTGGGGTTGGTATAGCCGCCAATAACCATTTCCTGCTCATTGGTAACTTTTATCTTAAGCCAGTCTTTACTGCGCTTGTTTATATGGTATGCAGAATCTATCTTCTTCGCAATCAATCCTTCACCACCTTGCTTCTGTACTTCAGCAAGGGCTTTCTTACCGTTGCCTACTACGTGGCCGGAATAGATAATTGACTCGCTTTCAAGCAACAAAGCTTCAAGTATCTTTTTACGTTGCAGTAGCGTTAGAGGAGTAAGGTCAAACCCGTTAAAGTATAATATATCAAACACATAGCATTTAAGTTTACCACGATCGGGGTTCTCGGCAAAGTACTGTAGCCACTGAAAATGACTAATACCTTTATCATCTTCCACCACAATTTCGCCATCCAATATTATATCATTTTCAATAGTGCCAAAGGCTTTTACAAGTGGTTCATATTTAGAATTAAAAGATAATCCATTGCGGGACATTAGGTTAACCTCTCCTTTGTTAATCATTATTAATGCCCTATAGCCGTCATACTTCGTTTCATACAGCCACTCTTTACTGTCAAATACCTCAGTGCCAAGGGTGGCGAGCTGTGGTTTCCAGCCATCAGGAAAAGCCTTTAGTTTTTTAGCACCAGCCACATCATCGGCGGAAAAATCTGATTTTGAGGTGGTTTCGGCTTCATTAACCTCATCAAGTATCTCATTTTTTTTCGTTTTCGCCTTTGGTTTATCATGGTTATTTTCCCAAACGTCTGATTTTTTGTCACTTGCAATTTCATCCAGGGTGCGGCCGGTGAGGACCGATGTCTGGTCAAAATCCTTTTTATCGGCAAATTCATCTTTCGCTTTCATCAAAAGCCACTCTTTATCCTTGCCGTGCATATGGATAAGGTGATAGGATCCCTTTAATTTTTTGCCTTCTAAAACAATTTTAATATTGCCCTCTTTGTGCATTTTTTGCACTAACTTTTCACTTTCGGAGTTCATATTCGCACCTTCTGCAACATAGGTTCCGGTATCCCAAACCATCACGGTGCCACCACCATATTCTCTCTGCGGAATAGTACCTTCAAAATCGATGTAATCCATCGGGTGGTCTTCCACATGCATCGCAAGCCGTTTAATCGCCGGGTCGGCACTTGGGCCTTTTGGTACCGCCCAGCTTACCAGCACGCCATCAATTTCCAGCCTAAAATCATAGTGCAGGTGAGAGGCTGCATGCTTTTGCACTACAAAGTGCAATGCAGTGCTGCCTTTCTTAACCTTGCCCTTAGGTTCTTTGGTTTTGCTGAAGTCACGCTTCTTATTATATTCGGCTAATTTCATGGCGGTTATTTTTTAATTGCGGCAAGGCTCGCCTTAAGCTGCTCAAGCAGGTCATCTTTATCAGCGGCTTTTTTGCGCCTGCGGGCAGACGGCTCGGGTTTATCGGTGATTTTAGTAGCCGCTTTTTTCTTGATCATCTTAACCAGGTCTTCCTTATAAGTATCTTTATATTTAGAGGGGTCAAAGGTATCTGTAAGCTGATCAATGATGCTCATGGCCATATCCAGTTCTTTTTTTGATATGGTAATGTCTTTTGGTATCATCCCCGCATCATCAGGGTTGCGCAGTTCGTCATTAAAGCGAATTTGTATCAGCAATATAGCATCTTCCTCTACCTTAAGGATGCCCAGGTGCTGGGTGGTGCGCATTACAAAGCGGCACAGGCCCACTTTGCCTGATTTTTTAAGTGCCTCCCTAAGCAGGGCATACACCTTTTTAGCACTCTTCTCCGGCTCAATAATGTAAGGCTTCTCAAGGTACTTGGCCGGAATTTCCTCTTCCTTAATAAACTCAAATATGTCTACGGTCTGCGTCTTCTCGGGCAGCAGGCGTTCAAAATCTCCCTTGTCTATAATTACATAATCTCCATTTTCTTTTCGGTAACCTTTGGCAATATCATCCCAGGGCACTTCTTTACCGTCTTTTTTGCACACGCGCACATACTGTATCTGACACTTGTCTTTTTGGCGCACCATATCAAGGGCTATGCGGTGGGTCTGTGTGCCGCTGTATAATTTTATAGGGATGTTTACCAGTCCAAAACTGATGCTTCCTTTCCAGATGGCTTTCATATTTATTGTTTTTAATTTAAATTTAAAAACTAATAGTGTTGAATGCTAAGGTTTTAATACTCCTTTCACACAATT
>JAZKDS010000425.1:0-1570 GCA_040387455.1 Bacteroidota bacterium | reverse complement strand
GCAGCAGCTTGGATTTGATTTTGCTATAGAAAAATCTGACCTGGAGAGCGATATTTTGATTTAGTTGAGAGTTTTCAGTCGCAGTTTTCCGGCAGTCACGCTGAGCCTGCCGAAGCGCCATCTTCTATTTCTACCTAAGCGCAGCGAAGTAGAGAAATCCTTTTACAAAACATTACGGCACAACCTTTGCTTACCTTTGTGCAAACCTTGCCATTCTCCTTATGAAACACATACTACTCGCCTTGCTGCTTTGCAGCCTTTTACCTGCATATGCCCAAAATAACGACTACTTCCTTATGCCTTATCGCGAGGGCAATACCTGGGGCCTGTGCGACACGCTGGGCAAAGTACAGGTAAAGCCACAATATGATGGTTTTACTGACCTGATAGTTGATAATAGCAGCAGCCAGTCTTACTACTTTGTAAGGCATAACGGTCGCAGTATTGTTGTAGACCATAATAATGTGCAGCAGTTAAAAGAATATGACTCTGTTAGCCCAACATTAAAAGTGGCCTATAAAAACG
Source organism: Bacteroidota bacterium (assembly GCA_040387455.1). Lineage (GTDB taxonomy): Bacteria > Bacteroidota > Bacteroidia > Flavobacteriales > Flavobacteriaceae > Flavobacterium. The sequence goes on along the minus strand of JAZKDS010000425.1, from coordinate 1,045 downwards.
GAGAGGCAATGCCTTTAACCTACAATTATGGCAACAAGTACGAAAATACCACAGGCAGCTTTGCAGTAAACACGGCGCTTGCGTCAAAACCGACAGCTAAACCAGATAACATACCTGATATTGCCCTGGCCCCGTCGGGTAAAGATGGTTGGGCTTTACAAATCAATGCTTACGAAAAAGAACGTCTAAGCTTAGAGAAATCACGCCTGGAATCTGTAAATAAAGAAGCTTCTAAAGAAGACCTTGCCATGATTAAGCCCATTACATTCACCCCCATTACCCATTACATGTATTACCACGAAAATGGTAAAACTGGCATTACACAATTTGTACACAAATTACAGGAGGGTAAAGAAATATTGGTTAAAAGCATAATGATTCCCGCAGAATATGATGTTATTGAAGAAATAGATAACTACAGGGTTATTATAGCTAACAATGGCAAATACGGCATCAGGAACATGTTTAACACCAAATCATCATTTGACGTTGAGGCGGTTTATGATGGCATATATTATGGCAAGGGGCATACGCCTTTAAGCAACAGCCACTTGTTAGTGGTTAAAAAAGACGGTAAATATGCCGTGTTTAGCAAGGCAGGTAATAAAGTAGTCTCGGGTTTTGATTATGATGGCTATGAGTTTACAGAAGGCCGCGGAACCGGTGGGTTTTACCTGATGCTGAAAAAAGGAAATAAAAAGTTTTTATGGAATGATATCGCAAAAAATGCCGGGGAACCTTATGATGATATTGTAATTGAGCCAAGGACATTTACAAACGGTATAAGCAGTGTTGAAGGATATGATTTTGTGAAATTTAAAAAAGGCGACACATGGGGAGTGCCTGATTATGGGCGTAGTAATACCATAGTGCCGTTTGAATATGACGGTCTCCTGATGGAAACACGCTACCAGTATACAACCCTAAAAAAGGGATTAAAAGGCTTATATACAGGCTATATCAACATACCTCCTGCTTACAGGGCTATTGATGCGTTTAAAGAATTACACCTTAGTAAGCGGCCACCCTACATGCTTTTTAAAGT
>JAZKDS010000424.1:4491-7693 GCA_040387455.1 Bacteroidota bacterium | reverse complement strand
GATACAAATATGTTTACCTTGTTTAAAGTCACGGATACTGGTATAGGTATTCCGCTTGAAAAACAACCTTTGATTTTTGAGGCTTTCCAACAGGCAGATGGCTCAACCAAACGTAAGTATGGTGGTACAGGCCTTGGCTTATCAATAAGCCGTGAACTGGCCAAGCTGCTAAGGGGTGAAATTACACTGAAAAGTAAGTATGGCGAGGGTAGCGAGTTTATATTGGTATTGCCTGTAATTGGTTCAGAGTTGCCTCAGGCAGAACTTGCATGGGAAGACAGGAAACCACAGTCAATACTGGCTGAAGAGAAAGAAAATGCGAGAGACAGGGAGATAAAACAATACATAACACCTTTTATTCCTGAAGATGTTGATGATGATAGAGAAAGCATAAGCGAATTAGATAAAGTAATGCTTATTGTTGAAGATGATGTTAACTTTGCCAAATCGCTACTGGAATTTACGCGCAGGCGTGGTTATAAAGGCGTTGTATCCGTAAGGGGAGACCATGCCCTAAACCTGGCGCTTGTGTATAAACCTGTGGGTATATTGCTTGATATTCAGTTGCCTATTAAGAGTGGCTGGGAGGTTATGGAAGAGCTTAAGGCCAATATGCAAACCAGGCATATACCGGTACACATCATGTCGTCGCATAAGCTTAGGCAGGAAAGCCTTCTTAAAGGAGCCGTAAACTTTTTAGATAAACCGGCTGCTTTTGACCAAATACCAGAGGTATTCAGGCGTATTGAGCATGTTATTAATAAAGAATCGCAAAAGGTACTTATTATAGAAGATAACCCTAAGCATGCCAAGGCATTGGCGTTCTTCCTGGAATCGTATAATATTAATTCTGAGATTAAAAGTGAAGTTGATAAAGGTGTGGATGCGCTTAAGAAATCAGAGGTAGACTGTGTTATTCTTGACATGGGCATACCGGACAGACAGGCTTATGAATTGCTTGAAAACATGAGGCAAAATCCTGAGCTTGAAAAACTTCCGGTTATTGTATTTACGGGTAAGAGCCTTTCTATGAAAGAAGAGCTTAAGATCAAAAAGTATGCTGACTCTATTATTGTAAAAACGGCGCACTCTTATCAGCGTATGCTTGATGAAGTATCGTTATTTTTGCACTTGGTAGAAGAGGATAAAAAAGGGGCCAGGAAAGATAAAAAGCTTGCCCAGCTTAACAACATACTGCACGATAAAACGGTAATGGTGGTAGATGATGATGTGCGTAACATTTATTCGCTTACCAAAGCCCTTGAAACCTTAAAAATGAAGGTTGTTACCGCAATTGATGGTAAAGAAGCCCTGAAAATGCTTGAACAGCACCCGGAAACCGATATTGTGCTTTTGGATATGATGATGCCTAATATGGACGGCTATGAAACCGCTACCCACATAAGGCAGAATAAGAAAACCAAAAACCTGCCTGTAATAGCCGTTACAGCAAAAGCAATGACCGGCGACCGCGAAAAGTGTATTAATGCAGGCGCATCAGATTATATAACCAAACCGGTAGATGTAGACCAATTGCTTTCATTATTAAGGGTTTGGCTTTATGATAAGGTATAACTAAGCAGTTAAAAAAATGGTAAATAAGAAAATTTTAATAATAGATGACGATTCGCGCAATATTTTTGCGTTAAGTGCTGTGCTTAAAGCCAGGAAATTTACCTGCCTTTCATGTTTAAGCGCAGAAGAAGCTCTTCAGTTACTTAAAACAGAAGAGCCCATAGATGTTGTGCTTATAGACATGATGATGCCTGAAATGGACGGATATGAAGCCATACCGCTTATAAAAAAGATACCGCACAGGCAGAGCACACCGGTAATATCGGTTACAGCACAGGCCATGGTGGGCGATAGAGAGAAATGCATGGAAGCAGGCGCAGACGGGTATATTTCTAAACCCGTAGATGTAGATAAATTATTACAATTGCTTAGTATCTTATAATAACTAATGGTTAATGAACGCCAACTCGAAATATTGATTAATGAAGCATATGACTACTATGGTTATGACTTTAGTGGCTATTCTATGGCATCATTTAAAAGGCGTGTAGAACGAATTTTTGATCTTGACGGCTTTACAGAATTTGCTGATTTTCTTTCTAAAATACGGTCTCAACCAGAGTATTTTAAGCATGTTGTAGAAGAAATTACGGTTAATGTAACCGAGATGTTCCGCGATCCGCATTTTTATAAAATACTGCGTTCAGATGTATTGCCGGTGCTGGCTACCAAGCCTTTTATCAGGATTTGGCATGCAGGCTGCTCTACCGGCGAAGAAGTATTTAGCATGGCTATATTGCTAAAAGAAGCCAATTTGCTGCATAAATCCCTCATATATGCCACAGATATTAACCATATAGTACTTGATGATGCCAAGAAAGCTGTTTTTCCGTTAAGGATGATGAAACAGTATTCTGAAAACTATGTGAACAGCGGTGGTATAAAAGACTTTTCGCAGTACTACATTGCTAATTACGGGTATGCAAAATTTGATGAAGAATTTCTGGAAAAAATGGTGTTCTCTCAGCACAACCTTGTGTCAGACAGGTCTTTTAATGAGTTTGATCTAATACTTTGCCGCAACGTACTTATATACTTTGATAAGCCTTTGCAGGAAAGAGTACTTGAACTTTTTGACGGAAGCCTTTCAAGGCTTGGCTATTTAGCACTTGGTACAAAAGAAACCATTAAATTTTCTACGGTGCAACACAAATTTCAACAGCTTGACAGGGAAAAAATATGGAAAAAGGTAAAGTAAAACCCAATTTCAGTGTGGTTGTAATAGGCGGCTCAGCAGGCAGCCTTGAGGTTTTACTGGCTATATTGCCACGCCTTAACCCTTTGCCGAACCACGCCCTTGTAATTGTGCTACATAGAAAAACATCGGAAGACAGTACACTGGAAGATCTGCTTGCATTAAAATCTTCAATACCTTTAGTAGAAGTAGAAGATAAGACAATGCTAACTGCTGGCAGTATGTTTGTTGCACCATCGGGGTATCATTTGCTTTTTGAAAAAAATGGCGAACTATCGCTGGATGCTTCTGAAAAGATACACTACAGCAGGCCGAGTATTGATGTAGCTTTTGAATCGGCTGCCGAAGCCTTTGGTCAAAACACTACGGCTATACTGCTTTCTGGTGCAAATGCCGATGGCGCTACAGGTATGCAGGTTATTAAGCATGCAG
>JAZKDS010000424.1:2851-4481 GCA_040387455.1 Bacteroidota bacterium | reverse complement strand
TGCAGGTGGTATAATAGTGGTTCAGGATCCTGAAACCGCCGAAATGCCTTATATGCCGGTTAGTGCAATTGATAAAATTACCCCTGATTATATTTATAAACCCCAGCAATTACTGGAGTTTATAAATTTCTTATAAATATTATTTACTTCTGCTTTGCAGTACTTCTTCTATATCTTGTAGTGAAAATCCTTTTGCTCTTAATAAAATCAGGTAATGGTATAATAAATCAGCAGCCTCATTTTTAAAGAGTTCCGGATTGTTATCCTTTGCCTCAATTACAAGTTCTACAGCTTCTTCGCCCACTTTTTGTGCCATTTTATTAATCCCCCTTTTGTACAATGTACTGGTGTATGATGCATCATCGGCAGCGGCAATCCTCTCTTCAATGGTTTTTTCGAGTGTGTACAGGAAGCATTTGCCGGTTGTACCAAAACACGACTCACTGCCCGTATGGCACGTTGGCCCTTCAGGAAGTACCGTAATTAACAATGTATCGTTATCGCAATCTATAGCCATATTTACCACAGTAAGGTAATTTCCCGATGTTTGGCCTTTAGTCCAAAGTTCATTTCGGCTACGGCTGTAAAAGGTTACACGTCCTTCTGCCTTGGTTTTAACAAAGGCTTCTTCATTCATATATCCCAGCATCAGTACATTAAGGCTGGTAGCGTTTTGTATAATAACAGGTAACAGTCCGTTTGTTTTTTTAAAGTCAGGTATCATCGTATGGGTAAGTTTTGTTGTTTGAGATAATTTTTTAATTCCGGAAGGCTTACTTCGCCGTAATGAAAAATGCTTGCAGCCAGTGCCCCGGTAGCTTTAGTTTGGGTAAAAACATCTTTAAAATGTTCCATATTACCCGCACCACCAGAGGCTATTACGGGTATGTTTATGGTATTGCAAATACTATTAAGGGCATCGAGCGCAAAGCCTTTTTTAGTACCATCATTACCCATAGAGGTAAGTAGTATCTCACCTGTGCCCAGTTGTTCTGCTTGTTTTGCCCAGTCTGTCAGGTTGAGCCCGGTAGGGGTATTTCCACCATTTATGTATACCTGCCATGTATCGCCTTCCTGTTTGGCATCAATAGCAACAACAACAGCCTGGCTGCCTAATTTTTTAGAAATCAGCTCAATAAGCTCAGGGTTTTTTACTGCCGATGAGTTTATACTCACTTTATCTGCCCCACAGCTGATAAGGTAAGCCGCATCTTCCACGGTATTTATACCGCCGCCTACAGTAAAAGGAATGTTGATTTGAGCAGCTATGGCCGTAACCAGTGTGGCAAGAGTTTTTCGTTTTTCCTGGGTTGCAGATATATCCAGGAATACAAGCTCATCTGCCCCTTGTGCCGAATACTTTGCAGCCAGCGCTACAGGATCTCCTGCATCTTTAAGCCCAAGGAAGTTAACGCCTTTTACAACCCTGCCGTCTTTAATATCAAGGCAGGGTATTATTCTTTTTTTTAGCATAATGTACTCAGTTCTTTAAGGCTTATGTTGCCCTCATACAAGGCTTTACCGATTATTGTGCCCTCACAGCCTATGTCTTTCATCTTAACCACATCTGCTATAGACGCTATGCCGCCGCTGGCTATAAGGTTTACTTTTGTGGAGGCAATTATCTCTT
>JAZKDS010000424.1:0-2841 GCA_040387455.1 Bacteroidota bacterium | reverse complement strand
CATGCCGTCTTTGGCTATATCAGTACAAATTGCGGTGATAATACCTTTTTCCTGATAGGCTTTTATAAAGTTAATTACATCAATATCGCTATCCTGTTGCCAGCCATTAATGGCAATTTTACGGTTACGGCAGTCGGCGCCCAGTATAATCTTACCGGCGCCGTAGGTTGCAAGCCATTTTATAACCTGTTCAGGCTCTTTAACCGCAATACTGCCTGCCGTTATTTGTGCTGCACCATTATCAAAAGCTTTGGCAATATCCGTATCCGTTTTTATACCACCACCAAAATCAACCTGTAAACCCGTTTCCGATGCTATGGCATTGAGCACTTTATGGTTGATGATACTGCCTGACTTAGCACCATCAAGGTCAACCACATGCAGGTACTTAAGCCCCGCAGCCTCAAACTGTTTTGCTGCCTCAACCGGGTTTTCGTTATATATTTTTTGCGTACTATAATCGCCTTTGGTAAGGCGTACACATTTACCGTTTATTATATCTATTGCAGGTATTATCCTCATAAGGCTAAAAAGTTTTTAAGTAATTGTTCTCCAGCAGTTCCCGATTTTTCGGGGTGAAACTGCACCGCATAAAAGTTATCTTTTTGCAGGGCGGCACTATAAGGCAATATGTAATCGCATTGTGCAATGGTATTTTTGCAAAGTGCTGCATAATAGCTGTGTACAAAGTAAAAATGCTCTTCGGTAGTATTAAATAGCTCATTATTTGTAGTACTTATTGTGTTCCAACCCATATGAGGCACAATATCCTGTGGAGGGAACTTTTTTACATCAGTGTCAAAAATTCCAATACCCTTGGTATTACCTTCTTCCGTAAACCGGCACATAAGCTGTAACCCCAGGCAAATGCCTAAAACCGGCTGTTTTAGCGTTGGGATAAGCACATCTAACCCCGTAGCCTTTAAAGACTCCATGGCAGAGCCTGCCTGACCCACACCAGGAAAAATCACTTTTTAGGTTCGATGAAGCTATTTTAGCGTACAATGCATTCATAGCCAAGTCTTTGTAAAGCATTTTGAACCGATTGCGTATTGCCAGCACCATATTTTAGTATAGCTATCATAGTATGCCTTTTGTGCTGGGAATGTTATAGTTATCGGTTTGTTTTACTGCCATTTTTATGGCTTTTGCAAAAGCTTTAAAGATGGCTTCAATTTTGTGGTGCTCGTTAGTACCTTCTGCCTTGATGTTAAGGTTGCATTTAGCACTGTCACTGAACGACTTAAAGAAGTGTAGGAACATCTCGGTTGGCATTTCTCCCACTTTCTCGCGCTTAAAATCGGCATCCCACACCAGCCACGGCCTGCCGCCAAAGTCAATAGCCACCTGTGCTAAGCAATCATCCATTGGCAACAGGAAACCATAGCGCTCTATACCTTTTTTGCTGCCCAGGGCCTCGAAAAAGGCTTCGCCAAGGGCTATAGCAGTATCTTCAATAGTGTGGTGCTCATCTATCTGAAGGTCGCCTTGCACGTTGATTTTCAGGTCTATATTGCCGTGGCGAGACAACTGGTCGAGCACGTGGTCAAAAAAGCCAAGGCCTGTACTGATGCTGCTTTGACCTGTGCCGTCAAGGTTTACAGTTACGGCAATGTTGGTTTCATTTGTTTTACGGTTAACTGTTGCAGCCCTTGGTACTGCCTTTAAAAAACTATAAATGGCCTCCCAACTGTTTGTAACTAAATCAGCATCAGTATTTTGAATGCCTATAAAGATAGATTTGCTACCAAGGTTTTTTGCCAGTTGCACATCCGTTTGCCGGTCGCCAATAACATAACTATTTGTAAGGTCATAACTGCCTTTTATGTAATGGGTTAGCAGCGCCGTGCCGGGCTTTCGCGACGGCAGGTTATCCTCTGGAAAACTCTTGTCAATGATGATTTCTAAAAAGGTAACTCCTTCATTTTTAAAGGCCTGTAGTATCTTTTCCTGTGCAGGCCAAAAGGTGTCTTCCGGAAATGATGCCGTACCCAAGCCATCCTGATTAGTTACCATAACCAGTTCATAATCAAGTTCTCGGGCAATTTTAGACAACCCCTGAAATACGCCCGGGTAAAATTCCAGTTTTTCAAGGCTATCTAATTGTAAATCAATAGGTGGCTCTATTACAAGGGTACCGTCACGGTCTATAAAAAGTACTTTTTTCATGGTTTGATATTTTTTAAGGCGGCTATAAGCGCTGTATTTTCCTGAGGTGTGCCTATGGTTATCCTGAGGCAGTTTTTAATCACTTTATCACGGTTCCTGATGATTATATTGTTGTTTACCAGTGAGTTGTAAATTGTATCCGCAGCTGTAACTTCGATTAAAACAAAGTTGGCATCAGACGGGTACACGTTTTTAACGATGTCCAGTTTTTCAAGTTCGGTAACCACTAACTCCTTTTGTTCCAGCAGTATAGATTTTTGGAGTTTATATCGGGCTATATTTTTAAGTGCCTGTAAAGCAGCTACTTGATTAGGAGTGCTTATGTTATAAGGTGGCTTAATTTTATTTAAGTAACTTATAATTTGGATGTTGGCATAGGCTATTCCCACTCTTGCCGCTGCCAGGCCCCAAGCTTTGCTAAGCGTTTGTAGCACAATAAGGTTAGGGTATTGCCCAATTTTTTGCTTACTTCATCTAAAGCAATAACTATATTTTTTTTGCTATCGGCTTCTGAGCCGCTTTCACCAATAGCTTTAAAAGCCCGTAAAATATTTAATGTACCGGCCCAAGTTCTAAAATCTTTTGCTGAAAAGTCGCCGCCGGTTGCCTCTTTTATATACAAGTTTACGCTGCCGGAATCTATCGATCTTTTATTTCCACTTTCATCATAAT
>JAZKDS010000423.1:850-2030 GCA_040387455.1 Bacteroidota bacterium | reverse complement strand
CCAAAAGCCCGCCTGCTTTTTAGGGTTAGCAAGGTCGGGCGCAGCTATACGGTCAGTCCATACTATGTGGCTGCCATCGGGTGAAAAATGCGGAGCTATTACGCCATGGCTATAATCGTTTATTATATCTACCAACTTATAGGCCTTTGTACCATCGCTGCTTATCAGCCATACATCGCAGTAAGCGCCAAAGCCGGGTAGTGCATCGGTAGAACTACCAGGGTGCGTTCCCTTTTCAACAGTCAATAATAACCACTGTCCGTTCGGATGCCAGTGAGGAGAACAGATGTGCTTATTAGGCATATCGGGGTGGTCGCAGGTAAGACAGCTATCGTTGCTGCCATCGGGGTTTGCAAAGTGCACATCGTAATAAGTATCGCTGCCTTTTACACTATAGGCTATGCGGTTGCTGCCGCTTTGGTCCCAGCTTACATCCAGCCCCGGGTCACGAAAGGTGGTAACTACAGTTGGCAATATATCGGGAGCTTTATTGCAGCCTATTAACAGCGTAATAAAGGCTATCCATACATATTTCCTCATAGAGCGTAAGGTACAAATAAATGCTTAAAATGAAAGGTTGCACTTATCTGTAAATTATTGAAAGCCTGCTACACTTTATTAGCTAGCTACCACTTGCTATTATGGTAAATCTATCCTTGTATTTGAGTATACGCTTCTCGAAATATTGGTATGAAAGATGTGATATAAGCGTAGTAAACAGAAAAGATACACTGTATAAAACAACATCGGTTATGAGGTTGCCGTATCTATCGTCTAAATATGGTTGCAGTAGTTTTATTACAACGATTATAACCACCCAGTGATACACATAAAACCCATACGAGATAGAGCCATAAAAGTCTAAAAGTTTATTGCGCAAAGAAAACACAGGGTTAGGGTTTAGTGCTACGTTAGCAATTACAATTGCAAATAACAGGGCGTAAAATTCATCGCTAAACATTTTTGTATGCCAACCGCTTATCCATAGTATCATTGTAAGCAAGAAAACTGGTATTTCTACATATCTTTTAAATAAGACACTAAGCAGTGCCGTTTTATGCTTATGGTGCAGCCAGGCTATTATACCACCAAGTGCCATGGCATTTATCTTAAACTGATAAAAAAAGCGGCTAATAATTTTAAAAGTAAGCCTGTTGAAACCTTTGTAGGCGGTAAAGAT
>JAZKDS010000423.1:0-840 GCA_040387455.1 Bacteroidota bacterium | reverse complement strand
TTGCATTAGGTAACAGTGTTATAACTATAAAAATTACAATAAGGGCATACAGCGCGTATTTATAAAAACGCTTTATAATTCCCGGCCACATAAGGTAAAACTGTTCTTCTACACCTATTGACCACAAATGACTGGCCCCGCTTATACCCCCCAGGGCAATCAGGCTAACGTTAGGTACAAATAGCATATCCAGTAAAAGCTTTGGCACAAAACGGTTCAAATCTCTACCAGGGTATTCGGCAAATGCAATAGGCATAATAAAGAATGCAATAATTAATGCCCAATAGTATAAGGGCCATATCCGTAATATGCGCCTTACATAAAACTTCTTTATGGCAATGGTACCTATTCTTCTGTTCTCCTCCAGCAGTAAATATGTAATTAGAAAACCGCTTAGCACAAAGAACAAGATAACGCCCAAGTGACCACCATCATTTTTGAAAAAAGGTATTGAAGTATAATTCCGCAACCCAAACATCTTTCGCAGTAATTCAATATGGCCTATACACACTGCCAGCGCACCTATAGCACGTAGGGAATTAAGTCCCTGAAAAAAAATCCTTTCTTCTTTCATGTTGCAGTGCATATATACTCAAATACCTATAATTTATACCTAACAGCAGTTTTGTATACTGCTTATTTGTACCAAATATTCATCTTTACAACAATAATTTCAGCACCATGCCACCCGCCAAACCTAACCTGCACCAAACTATATTTCTTGTCATCTTCTTTGCTGCATTCGGCATAGCTACCGAGGTGTTTTTTACTGCCTTTACCGACTTCTACAACAACACCCCCTTATGTGGTAAGTCGCGCTGGGCACTGGCAGGTAATTCC
>JAZKDS010000422.1:8923-11660 GCA_040387455.1 Bacteroidota bacterium | reverse complement strand
TGCAGCAACAAGACGCTCAGCTACTTTGCGGCGCAGCATAGACAGCTTAGAACGCTCAGAACCACGGTTTCCACCTGTAGGCGTACCCATAGAAGGTGTAGCATTAACGGCATCATCTTTAGTAACGCGGCCGCCTTTACCTGTACCGCTTACGGTTGCAGGGTCAATGCTTTTTTCGTCAAGTATTTTTTTAGCAGCAGGAGAAGGTGTACCCGCAGCATAGCTCTTTTCAACAGCCGGTGCAGCTTTTGGCTCTTCTTTCTTAGGCTCTTCTTTTTTTTCTTCAGCCTTAGGGGCTTCTTCTTTCTTTTCTTCTTTTGCAGGGGCTGCACCACCATCTGGTTTCGCGCCATCTGTATCAATAAGGCATACCACCTGGCCCACTTTTACAGCGTCGCCTTCTTCGGCCTTAAGGGTAATGATACCCGCAACCTCAGCAGGAAGCTCAAGCGTGGCTTTATCAGAGTCTACTTCGGCAATGGCCTGGTCTTTCTCTACATAATCCCCGTCTTTAACCAGCCAGGTTGCAATTTCAACTTCTGTGATAGATTCCCCCGGCGAGGGTACTTTCATTTCTAAAATCATGTCAGTATAATTTTATTGGTGTTGCTAAACTATATTGTATTATAAAAATACGATTAATTAAATAAATCTTTATTAAAAACCATTGCAATGGCAGCTGCGTGGCGTTTTTTGCTGCGTGTGTAGCTACCCGCTGCAGGCGCACTGTAGGCTTTAAGCGATGCTACACGAAGCTTAAGCTCGTTAAAATTCATAAGCATGTAGCTGTAAGCACCCATATTGCGTGGCTCTTCCTGTGCCCAAACATAATCATCGGCATTGCTGTATTTTGCAAGTACCGCCTTGATTTGCTCTACCGGAAGCGGGAACAATTGCTCCAGCCTTACAAAGGCTACATCATCTCGCTTAAGGTTTTCGCGTTCGGCTACAAGGTCGTAATAGAATTTACCGGTACATAATACCAGTGTTTTAACTTTGGCTGCATCTGCAATTGGGTCATCAAGAACTTCCTGGAAGCTGCCGTTTGCAAGCTCATCGGCTGTAGAAACTACAGATGGGTGACGCAGCAAACTCTTAGGTGTAAACACAATAAGTGGCTTACGGAAATCAGTCTTCATTTGCCTCCTCAACAGGTGGAAAAAGTTAGCAGGTGTGGTACAATCTGCCACAAACATATTGTGGTTGGCACACAACTGCAGGTAACGCTCCATACGGGCACTACTGTGCTCTGCACCCTGGCCTTCATAACCATGAGGTAATAAAAACACAAGGCCGTTCTGGTTGTTCCATTTATCTTCGGCAGCACTAATGTACTGGTCTATCATTATCTGCGCACCGTTAGAGAAGTCGCCAAACTGGGCTTCCCAAATGGTTAGCGTTTTAGGACTGGCAAGGGCATAACCATAATCAAAGCCCACTACGCCATACTCTGAAAGCAGGGAGTTAAAGATGTTAAATTTACCTTTTTGGTCCTTAAGTGTATTTAAAAGAACCACTTCTTCTTCGCTGTCTTCTACCTTAACTACAGCATGACGGTGAGAGAAGGTACCCCTCTCTACATCCTGGCCGCTTATGCGCACATCATACCCTTCGGTAAGCAGTGAGCCGTACGCTAAAAGCTCGCCCATAGCCCAGTCAAGCTTATCATTTTCAAAATACATATTTTTCCTATCGTTGATAAGCTTTTGTATTTTAGAAATGAATTTTTTATCAGACGGAAGCTCTGTAATAGTTTTAGCTATATCAGTAAGTAAGTCTTTATTGAAAGCTGTATTAACCTTTTGAAGCATTTGCTCTGCGTCGGCCTGCTTATAACCTTCCCACTCATTTAGCATGAACGGGGTAATTATGGTTAGGTCCTTTTTACGCGAAGCTTCAAGATTTTCTTCAAGGTTAGCTTTATATTCTTTTTCAAGCCCGGCCACATAGCCTTTTTCTATAGTGCCCGATGCTATAAGCTGGTCAGCATAGATATCGCGTGGATTTTGGTGCTTAGCTATTAATTTGTAAAGTTTAGGCTGTGTAAAACGTGGCTCATCACCTTCGTTGTGACCATATTTACGATACCCCAACAGGTCTATAAACACATCACTACCAAACTCCATCCTGTACTCTAAAGCAAACAGTGTAGCATGTACCACAGCCTCGGCGTCATCTGCATTTACATGCAGTACCGGCGATAGCGTTACCTTAGCCACATCGGTACAATAGGTAGACGAACGGGCATCAAGGTAGTTTGTAGTAAAACCTACCTGGTTGTTAACCACTATATGAATGGTACCTCCGGTTTTATAACCGTCAAGGTTAGCCATCTGAACAATTTCATACACAATGCCCTGGCCTGCCACAGCGGCATCGCCGTGTAGCGCTATAGGAAGCACTTTAGAGAAATCATCCGGAAAATATTTATCCTGCTTGGCACGTGCAATACCTTCTATAACCGCACCTACAGTCTCAAGGTGAGACGGGTTTGGTGCCAGGTTAAGGTTAATGCGCTTGCCTGCTTTTGTTATCTTATCTGCTGTAAGGCCAAGGTGGTACTTAACGTCGCCATCAAAAAGGGCATCGTCATCATAATCCTTACCGTCAAACTCGCTGAAAATATCTGACGTGTTTTTACCAAACACGTTAGCCAGCACGTTAAGGCGACCACGGTGAGCCATACCCATAACAAACTGCTCTACGCCTTTATCAGCCGCTGCTTCAATAAGCGCGT
>JAZKDS010000422.1:7861-8913 GCA_040387455.1 Bacteroidota bacterium | reverse complement strand
CGTCAAGTGCCGGTATAAGCGATTCGCCACCCTCTAAAGAGAAACGTTTCTGGCCTACATATTTAGTGTGCAGGAAGTTTTCAAAACTTACGGCCTCATTAAGTTTGCCTAGAATGTTTTTCTTTTGGTCTGCGTTAAAATCAGGCTGGTTATGGTTAACCGATAGCCTGTTTTGTATCCACTGCCTTGTTTTAGAGTCGCGGATGTACATGTACTCAATACCTATATGACCGCAGTACACCTTTTGCAGGTGGTCTACAATCTGGGCAAGAGTAGCATTTTCCATACCTACTTCTTTACCAGCATCAAACACGGTAGTAAGGTCGGCATCGCTAAGACCAAAGTTAGACAGGTCTAACGTTGGGCTAAAGTTACGGCGCTCCCTTACCGGGTTTGTCTTGGTAAAAAGGTGGCCGCGGGTGCGGTAGCCGTCTATCAGGCTAAGTACCTTAAACTCTTTTTGTAGTTTTTCTGGAATACCAGAATAGTCAGAAACCGCTGCCTTTGGGGCATCTGACTGCTGCTGTACAGGGGCTGCATTTACTACCTCGGTAGCGCCTGAGCCGTAATCTGAAGCGGCAAAATCAAATCCCTGGAAAAAGGCACGCCAACTTGGCTCTACACTATCCGGATTGTCTATATATTGATCGTATAAATCTGCGAAAAAAGCAGTATTAGCTGCGTTTAAAAAGGAAAACCTGTCCATACGTATGTATTTGTGACCTTGTCTTTAAAAAATTTAATGCAAAAGTACACTATTTGTAATAATCTTTCAACGATTTTTATATATTTATACATATCAATTCTACATAAGGGCCGCTATGAAAACAACCTTTATAATTTTCTTAACAAAATTTAGACTCCTGATTTTGTTAACACTGATTTTTTCGACTGCAAGCGCGCAGGACGATGGCGATTTTTGGGGCCATGTGCGCTTTGGCGGAGGTGCAGGTGCTGCCTTTGGCTCCGGCTACACCGATGTTATGCTGGCACCGGGTGCTATTTACCAGTTTAACCAGTATGCCGCGCTGGGCGTGGGCCTGCAGGGCAGT
>JAZKDS010000422.1:1005-7851 GCA_040387455.1 Bacteroidota bacterium | reverse complement strand
ATTTTTATGACTCCTGGATATACGGCGGTAGCGTGATAGGGCTTTTTAATCCTATACCCGAGATTCAGCTTTCGGCTGAAGTAGAACAGCTGAGGGTAAACCTGCAATATGACGAGCGCTATGCCGCAGACAATAACATATTATATACCGAAAGGAATTTTTGGAACACCGCCCTGTTTTTAGGCGCGGGCTATAACACCGGCAATGTAACCATAGGTGTGCGATACAACGTATTGTTTAACGAAAATGATATGGTGTATAGCGATGCATTAATGCCGTTTATTAGGGTTTATTTTTAGACGACAATCTCATGAAATCCCCATTAGTCTTATTCCTCATTTTATTACGCAGCAGTGCTTTTGCACAGGATGCTCCGTATGATGCAAAGAAAGTATATGAAGGAAAAGAGATAAACCTGAAAGCAGATCCAAAAACTGACATGCGTGGTATTCTTTATAAGGATAACATTTATTATATAGAAGATAATCTTGAAACCATAACAGCATACAAAGCTGATGGCAGCATCATATGGCAAACCAATATGCAAGATGTTTTTAATTGCCCATGCGTGGGCAAACCCGGCATACGGCTCATGATGATTGGAGACGAAATAGTCAATGAAAACACTTTTGACGTAAACGAAAATGAGCTATTTGTTATATATGCAAAACATGATTTTGCTAAAATAAATATCTATACCGGAGTAGGCACCTATCTGGGCTCAGATTAAATTTTAAAGACTGCTTTTTTATGTCTAACTAAGGATAAATCATTAGAATAACTAAATCTCTGATTTAATACCTGTTCCTGAACCACACCTTTTGCCACTCCCTTTTTAAGATCAGAAAGGCAACCTGCTCGGCGAGGTCGGCAATATCGGCACCGCTTAGGGCTTTTATGTCTTTTTCGGGTACATCTATAATATACAGCAGGTTTAAGTATTCCGCAAATTTATGGTTTATAAGGTTAAAAATTTTGTCCTGCACACCCAGCTTGAGGTTTATGGGTGAAGCATCTTCAGGCAGGTCAACCGGCTCATTAGCCAGCGTAAAATCTTTATTTATCTGCTCTACAAGCTTAGTATACAGCTGTTCTTTTTGCGCCTCGCTAAGCAGCAAATCAGTATTTAATGGCGCTATAAATGTCATTTTATTCAATATTTTTCAGCTTTTTCTTTTCCCAAAGGTCTACAATTTTTGCAAGCAGTACATCGCCCCCGGCATAAAAAAACACCGCACCCATGGGCGGGTTAGCCGCCGGCAGCACACCAAATATTTTAGGCATCCAGTACCAGCACTTAAGCAAGGTACCTGCCATTTCTATAAAAATAACACACAGCGCCACAAAACAATACAGATTTTGCCAGCGCTTGCGGCGCAATAGCAGCAGGAACAGCACCCCCGAAATAACCGAAAATATATCGTTTAAAAAGACACCTACATACAAAAACAACAATGTAAAAAATACTGCAAAAAAAACACCAAA
This sequence comes from Bacteroidota bacterium, assembly GCA_040387455.1. Taxonomy (GTDB): domain Bacteria; phylum Bacteroidota; class Bacteroidia; order Flavobacteriales; family Flavobacteriaceae; genus Flavobacterium. Next base: position 6,366 of record JAZKDS010000422.1, on the reverse strand, counting down.
TTGTTTTCGGCAGGCTTTAGCCCACCTTGTATAAGCATAAATATAACCCGATGCATATATTACCGCATGGCCTATAGGCACATAAAGCGGTATAAGTCCATTCCTGTATTCATACATGCCTAGAAGCTTGCAAAAAATAAGTTCGCCAATATAAGACAGCGGCACCATAACAAGCATAAGCCCACGCAGGCGGCTGCCCGATGCCCAAAACATACCTAGAAAATAACATACAGCCATAGTATTTGCAAGCTGTCGGCCATCAAAATAAGCATGCATAAAAGCCGGCGAATCTATGCCCAGCGCCAGTAGTGTAAAAAAAGGAAAGCCCAGCGCAAACCATAATTGCGGGTTATTGCTATGACTTTCATTTTTTTGCTGTGCCGCTATAATCATACTTTCCTGCCCATAAGGCCTTCGCCAAAGTTTTTAAGCATTTCTTTTTTATCTTCGGTAATATCCATTTCCTCCAGCATGGCAAATGCGCTAAGGGTATATTCTTCAATAGCTTTTTTAGTTGCGGCATCGGCACCGCTGCTTACAAAAACAGCCTTTACGTCGGCAATTTTTTGCGCAGGGTCATCGGGTTGCGCCTCAAACCATTCTTTAAGTATTTCTTTATCGTTAGTATTACCTAACTCTAAAGTTTTTAGGTATAAAAATGTCTTTTTATTTTCTATAATATCGCCGCCTACCTGCTTACCAAAGGTTTCAGGATTGCCAAAGGCATCGAGGTAATCGTCCTGCAACTGAAAGGCAATACCCAGGCTACGCCCAAAGTTGTATATAAGGTCGCAATTTTCTACAGATGTCTGCGCTACAATACCACCCATTTTCATGGCAGCACCTACTAAAACTGCTGTTTTATATTCAATCATCTTTAGGTATTCGGGTTCAGTAACATCCGTGCGGGTTTCAAAATCAACATCCCACTGCTGGCCTTCGCATACCTCGAGAGCCGTTTTGCTAAACAACTTCGCAAGGCTCATAAAGGTAGCCGGCTCATACTGCTCAAAATATTGGTAAGCCAATATTAGCATAGCATCACCGCTAAGTATAGCAGTATTGGTATCCCACTTTTCGTGCACGGTCTGGTTGCCACGACGCAGTGGCGCATCATCCATAATATCATCATGCACTAACGAAAAGTTGTGAAAAATTTCTACTGCCACAGCCGCCGGAAGCGCCTCACGACAATCAGCACCAAAAACCTCGGCCGCCATTAAAGTAAGCACCGGCCTGATGCGTTTTCCGCCTAAAGACAGTATGTAACTTATAGGATTATAAAGATTTTCGGGTTGTTTATCAAATGCTAAGCCTTCAAAATATTCTGAAACAACTTCCTGGTAGTGCCCTATGGAATGCATGTACTTTTTTTTGCTAAGGTAAACGTTTACGCATTCTTATCAAAAAACTAAAGCTACAGATAAAAAAAACCCTCTTGAGAGGGCTTTTAAGTATACTGTAATTATTGTTTGACTATTTTTTGTATAGTAATACTGCCATCAACAGCCGTTAGCCGCACCAGGTAACTACCAGAAGGCATTCCGCTCAATTTAATTGTGTTTTCAGTTCCTGAAAACACGCCATCAAGTACCTGCTGCCCCAGCATGTTATAAACCTTATAGCTTTTTAACTCACCATTAATATCTTTTACATAAACGGCGTCTTTTGCCGGGTTAGGAAACAAAACAATGGTATTTTGTTTTGTATCATCAATACCACTGGTTTCAGGGTTGCTTAGTTTGGCAATAAAAAAATCAGTGCCATCAGCTTGTCCCTGCACTTTTGTAAGAGTACCAACAGATTCGCCATTTACAAACAACGAATGTAAAAATGTTCCCCCAAAAATATAATCGCCATTATTATCTGCAGCAACTGCCGTACCTATATCCACAAAGCCAAGAGGTCCAGAAATATCATGTATTTGTATCGCCTCTCCTGTTTCTTTATTAAACCTTATTAAAGAAGCTTCCTCTCCATAATCTCCGGGTCTTGTAATTGTGGCTTCACCCCATGTATCGTTCCACATACCAGTGGCAAGCGCTACTTCATCTCCGTTAATGGTAAGATCATATCCCGTAGCAGCGGTAACAGCCATTACCGAAGGATCAGGATTTGGCGTAGGGTGTGTAACCCACAGCAATTCTCCTTCTGGGTTAAGTTTAATCACAAATGCGCTGTTGCCCTGTATAGCTGTAGGAAATGTATATCCGGCGAAAGAAACGATAATAGATCCTGTAGTAAATTCGCCCGTATACACACTACCTGTAAGATATATATTTGAGTTATCATCAATCCTGATGTTGTTCAGTTTTAAATACGTTATAAGAGGGCCCGGATTATCAACCACTGTTTCATGACGCATTACCTGATTGCCTTCTGCATCAAAACCTATCAAAAATGATTCTGACATAACAGGCTCACCGTTAAATGACAGAGGATTAGGCACTACATCAGTCCAAAACCTTTTGCCTGCCACATAGTAGCGGTCTAAATTTTTATCATACCTCAATTTATAATTCTCATCTAAGAGTTCGCCGGTAAAGCTTAAGGGCATAGCACCTACCAAAGTACCGTCAGGAGAATATTTAACCAGGTAATAATGAAAATTAAAGGTTTCATCGGTTATTGTAATAGTACCGTCTAAATGAGTGCCTTTTAAAAAACCCGCCATAAACACTACATTACCATCGTTATCAACCTCTACATTGCTCAGCCTGCATGTTGTAAAATTAGAATTCAGTTGCCCCTGAAGCATTTTATACCATTCAAGGCCTCCGTCTTCGGTATTATATTTTATAAATACGCCTGTCCGGAAACCATCCTGCAATTCATCATAATTGCCATTGTGCGACGGCAACTCTACATCCGGAGATAAATGTGTAAGGTTCCTGTAGGGTAAATCGGCAGGTGCTATCAGATTTATGGTATAGAGTGTTAAATACAGCCCGCCATTGCCATCAAGCTTAATGCCATATGAAGTATCAAGGCTATGGCCGCCTATGGTTTGTGTCCACCTCAGTTCTCCTGAGCTCGTTGTAGATATCAGCAGCACATCCGTTGGTGCAACAGGGTTGGTATCACTCCCTCCATTATAAGTGGTTATAGGCAGGTCCTGATATACCGTACCAACTCTGGTTACAAATGCCAAAAAATAGTAGTTATTATCTGCATCAACAACTATATCCTTGATTTGTTCTGCATTAAAGCTATACAGATATTCGCTCTGCGCTTTTTTTAAAGATCCACCACGCTTGGCCCAGTCCCATTCATAATTTTGTGCTGTAATTACACCGGTAAACAGCAAGCCCAGTAAGAGTAAGGTTTTTTTCATATAATGTATTGATTAGGTTTTTAATGCACAGCATACCAGCAAATAACAGCCCTAACCATAAATACCCTACCTTATAAAAATAATTGTTGAAAAACTCAGGAAACTTCTTTGGTATTAAAAGTTTCCTAACTACATTTGCAACCTAATTTGACTGGGCTTATGAAAGAGACTATATTACATAAGGCAATGGATATGTTTTTAACACTTGGATTTAAGAGTGTTACCATGGATGATATTGCCGCTGAAATGAGCATTAGCAAAAAAACTATTTATCAGTATTATGCTAATAAAAATGAGCTGGTTTCGGCAGTTGCAACACAGTTAATAAATAAAATATCCGATGACATTGACCAGATTACTCTTGCCGGGCACAACCCCATGAAAGAGTTGTTTGAAATTAGAAATCATATAAAAGCTACCCTTGACGATAAATTTCTGGCTCCGCTACACCAGCTAAAAAAATACTACAATGACATCTCTGTTAAACTACGCAACCAGCAGTTTAACAAAATGCACAATAGTGTAATGAACAACATACAGCGTGGCATGGATGAAGGGCTATACCGCACTAATCTTGACAAAGAATTTATATCAAGGTTATACTTTACAGTAGTTGTAGGCATAAAGGAGGGCGATGTATTTCCGGCAGAACTTTTTAACCAACACCAGCTTACCCAAATGTACCTGGAATACCACTTAAGGGCTATAGCATCGGCAAAAGGACTGATTTTACTAGACGAATATTTGCAAAATGATCTTGAAAATTCTTAACAAATTTTAACATTTTGCATTTAAAAATTTTATAATTTTGCACTTGACAAAAATGTCAAACATAAAAGTTAAACAAATATGTCAGCTAAAGTAGCAGATACCGATACAGAGCAATTAATTAAAGACACTGCCCGAAATATATTTTTTGGCGAAGGCCGCTTTAATGCCACCACACAGGAAATTGCAGATGCCGCAGGAGTAAACCGCACATTGATAAACTATTACTTCCGCTCTCGCGATAATCTTTTCAACATAGTGTTTGAAGATGCACAAAAGCAGGAGCACGATCGTACAGAGGCAATTGTTTTTAGCAATAAATCTTTACGTCAAAAGATATCAGAATCGCTTGATGTGCAATATGAGCAAAGCAAAAAGTACCCTTACCTGGAAATATATATGGTAACCCAGATGAACCAGGGCTGTGTGTATAAAGACCAGGATACCATGAACCGCATGCTGGATAAGTTTTATCTGGAAATTGCTGTAGAAATGGATAAAGGCAACATTAAAAAAATGCGCCCGGAGCAGTTTGTGCTCAATTTTATATCACTTTCTACCTTTCCGGTTTCAATGAGGCCGCTATTACAGGAAACAATGGGCTTTACAACAGAAGGTTATGAAAAACTACTTGAAGAACGTAAAGAAATAATATTAGACCTACTATTTAGTACAGAGTAAATTACATCAAATCAATTAATAACAGTTAACCACAAATGAAGACCCCAAGTACATTAAGGCGCATTACACAAAGTGCTTTTGCCCTGCTTATGGCTCTGATAGTGTTACCTAAAGCACAGGCCCAAACCGCCCCGCCAAAGGAAATTACACTTAAAGATGCTATAACCTATGCGCTGGAAAACAAAGCCGATGCTAAAAAGGCAAAGCTATCGGTAGAGAACAGCGAATACCAAATACAAGAGGTGCGTGCACGCGCCCTGCCTACCATAGCAGCAAGCGGCAACCTTACCTACAACCCTATACTGCAGCTTAATGCGCTGCCCGGCGATTTTTTTGGCGCACCGGGTACCGTAATTTTGGCTCCGCTTGGGCAAAAATATACCAGTACGGCTGGTGTAAACCTTACACAAACCCTGTTTGATCAATCTGTTTTTACAGGCCTTAAGGCAGCCCGCAGCACCAGAGAATTTTACCAGGTAAACGCACAGCTTACTGAAGAACAGGTAATAGAGCGTGTGGCAAATGCGTATTACCAGGTATATGTGCAACGCCAGAAATTGGTAGTTTTAGACAGCACA
>JAZKDS010000422.1:0-995 GCA_040387455.1 Bacteroidota bacterium | reverse complement strand
CAATACCGCAAGGGTAAGAAACATTATTAAAGGCCAGTTTGACAACGGCCTGGCCCGTAAGATAGACCTTGACAGGATGAGTGTAAACCTTAACAACATAAACACCCAACGCCAGCAGGCTTTAAACGCCGTGCAGCAGCAGGAAAATGCGCTTAAGTTTTATATGGGTATGCCTATACAAACGCCTATTAAACTACCCATAACTGATTTTGAAATCAGCCAACTGGCCTCTACCGAAAAGCCCGATGTAAAAAGAAGGACAGAATACGTGCTTCTTGAAAAGCAACTACAGCTGTATACGTATAATAAGAAAGCGATTATAGCAGAATATTACCCGTCTCTTAGTTTAACAGCAGGCTATAATTACATTGGCCAGGGTCCTGAGCTGCCATGGTTTGCAAAACCAAGCGACAATGTATACTGGAGCGATTTCTCATCTATAGGAGTTAACCTTAAGGTGCCTATTTTTAATGGTTTTGCTACCCGCTCTCGCGTAAGGAAAGCTGACATCCAGCTAAGGGAAACCGAGGCAGACATGGAAGATACTAAGCTATCGCTTGATTTAGCGTATGAAAATGCTGTTACGCAAATAAACAACAGCCTTATAACCATAAACAATCAAAAAGAGAATGTTAAGCTGGCTCAGGAAGTACTGGATAATACTCAGAACAACTATCAGCAGGGGCTTGCAACGCTAACCGACCTGCTTGATTCTGAAACATCTTACATAGAAGCCCAAAACAACTATACCAATGCCCTGCTTGACTATAAACTTGCCGAAGTGCAGTTGATAAAAGCTAAAGGCGAATTAAGAACACTTATAAACTAATCATCATGAAAAAAGTAATATACATTGTAGTTGCATTAGCAGTAGTGGGCCTTGGAGCTTATGTACTAATGAAAAACAAAGCAAAAAACGAAAACGAAACCGCACGTATATCTGAAGTTAATAATAGCGTAGCCGTGCGTATTGATACTGTTAAGACCGAAGTGCC
>JAZKDS010000421.1:0-4440 GCA_040387455.1 Bacteroidota bacterium | reverse complement strand
AAATAAGGCTGCTTAAAATAAGGGTTATATAGAGTAGCTTTTTCATTGTTATGTTTTATTTATTTTCCTTCGACAGGCTCAGGATGACTTCACTCTTGCTGGTGATATCCTTTAAAATGCTCAGGATGACTAAAATTTAAAGTTATAGGTTACACTGGGTATCATGCCGAAAATAGAAAGCCTAACGGCCTCATTATTGCCATAATCTTCGTTTTGGCGGAAACTGATGGAAGCTGCATTTTGCCTGTTGTACAGGTTATAAATGCTAAACACCCATTCGCCCTGCCAGCCTTTTTTCTTATCGGGTTTGGGCACATAAGTAGCCGAAATATCAAGGTGGTGGTATGCCGGCAGGCGGTTTTTGTTGCGCAGGCCATAGCTGGGAACGGTTATATCGCCATAGTGGTACTGCCCGTTAGGGTAGGTAACCGGGCGGCCGCTTTGCAGCGTGAATATGGCGCCAAACTGCCATTTTTTGCTCAGCTCATACGCACCGGTAACCGATAAGTTGTGCAGCTTGTCATGACCTGATTTGTACCACTGGCCGTTGTTAATACCGGTTTCTGTAGCGGTGCGGCCAGCCGGTTAGGGCACCTTCGTTTTTACGGATTAAGAGTTCAAGGCCATAGGCGCGCGATTTTCCGTTAAGCACTACCTGCTCAATGGCTTCGTTAGCTATCAGGTCGGCGCCGTCTATATAGTCAATGCGGTTTTTTACGGTTTTATAAAAAACTTCAGCCTCAAGCGAATAGGCATCATTTTTAAAATTACGGAAATAACCCATGGCATACTGATCCAGCAATTGCGGTTTTATCCAGTTATCGCTGGGTGCCCACACATCCAGCGGTGTGGCCGATGCCGTGTTGCTTATAAGGTGAATGTATTGCGCCATACGGTTGTAACTGGCCTTAACACTCTGGTTATCATTAAGCTGGTACGCAAAAGCTACGCGGGGTTCAAGGTTATTAAAATCGGCAATGGTTTTGCCGCCGCCATAGCTTTGCGTGCCGGTTGGGGTGGCTTTTTCATATATTTTAAGTTCTTCATCAAACACTACGGGCTGGTTATTTGCATAGGTATTAAGCGTTTGTGCACCCAGGCGGTAAAACATGCTGTAGCGCAGGCCATAGCTCACGGTTAGCTTATTAGTAAGCTGCTGTTCTACATCTATATATACAGCGGGCTCAAAGGCATATTTTTTATCGAGCTTATCAGGATTTATGGCCGATGATGCATCTGTTGGGGTAATTTCGCCCGGGTTAAACTGATGATATACCATATTAAGGCCATACTGCATCTTTAATTTATCTGATATGTAGTGCTTAAAATCGTACTTAAAGTTGTAGTTTTTTATGCCGCTATCCCAGTTAAAGCCTATAAAGTTAAGCTTAAGGCCATAGTAATAATCGCTGTAAATCATGCTGGCATTGCTAAACAGGCGGTCGTTAAACAGGTGGTTCCACCTCAGGTTAACCACGGTATTGCCATAGGTGTTATTAAAGTTATCGCTTATTGATAGTAAATCACGGCCAAAATAACCCGACAGGTACAGGTTGTTGTTATCGTTTAGCTTGTAGCTCAGCTTGGTATTAAGGTCATAAAAATAGGCCGAATTATCATTATCTGCCAGTTTAAGGAACAGGTGCGCATAGCTGGCACGCCCGCCTATTAAAAACGACCCGCGCTCTTTTACAATAGGGCCTTCGGCAAGCAAACGGCTTGATATTAGCCCAATGCCTCCCGTGGCATGATACTCCTTATTGTTGCCCTCTTTTTGGTAAATATCGAGCACCGAGGCCACACGGCCGCCGTAGCGTGCCGGTATACCACCCTTGTAGAGCTTGAGGTCTTTTATGGCATCTGAATTAAATACAGAAAAGAACCCAAAAAGGTGCGATGAGTTAAAAATGGTGGCTTCATCGAGCAGGATAAGGTTTTGATCTGCAGCGCCACCACGCACATTAAAGCCAGATGAGCCTTCGCCGGCATTAGTAACGCCGGGTAGGGTAAGTATAGATTTTAGTACATCTACCTCGCCCAGTACTACGGGCATCTTTTTGATTTCGGCTACCGATAGCTTGTTAACACTCATTTCGGGCTTGCGGATCTCTGCGCGGCGGCGCTCTCCGGTAACCACTACTTCTTCAATTTGCTGGTCGTTAGATGATAGCGTAACGTTTTTGCGCACGTTGCCGGTTAGCACTATGGTTTCGGTAACCGACCCATAGCCCACATAATCTATTTGTACCGTGTAGGTACCTGCCGGCAACGAGATGGAAAAGAAACCATACTCATTTGTAGTGGTGCCGGTTTTAAGCTCGTTGATGTAAACGCTTGCGCCAATAAGGGTTTCGGTAGTGCCTGTATCGGCAATGGTGCCGCTTAGGGTAAATTTTTGCTGTGCATGGGTAATGCTGAACAGCAGGAGCAGAATTGTGGTTAGCAATCCCCGGGTTAATAACGCCATTGTGTTTTTTTATTGATTGATTGGTAGTGTAACGCTGTTTAGACGCTTTTAATTGCAATTTGTTACAAATCAAAACCATTATTTAACACTCCAAAGCTGTACAGGATATATTAAATAAAGAATTAGGAATTTTAAGGGCTTCGACAAGATCGGCCTTACTTCGCTCAGCCTGATTTGTCAAGTGGTATTACTCGTCTAAATATTCTTTGCCGTCAAGGCTAAGCCAGCCCTGTTTGCCGTTGGGCAGGGTAAAGCGGGCAAAGCCTTTATTGAAAGTATCGAGCGCAGTATAGCGGACTGCATTATGCATAGGCCAGTAACCAAAAAGTTTGCCTTTTTCAAATTTCAGGTCCCGGCGTTGTTCGTCATAGGTAAAAGTATAGTTACCAGCCTCTAAAGCTACACGGTAGTTTTCTCGCCAGCCTTCCTGCAGTGTGTTTTTTTGCCTTATCAGCAAAGCTTTTAGCCCATCTTGTGTTTCGGCAATAAGATAATATGTTGATAAGCATTCGCACGCTGTACTACCGTTTAAAAGCGTTATCGCTTTAAAATAATCTCCGGTAACGATGCTGTAATTTACAGGTTTTTCTACATATATATATCGTGGCCCCCTGTCGGGAGACGGCGGAGCGGTATATTGCATTTTCCATCCGTCTTTGCGCTTTATTATTGCTGTACGCCCGTTTAAATCAAACGTATTTTCCCGTTCGTACCTTACAGGTTCTTCAACCGGGGGTATAATGTTGCCCGTTGCATCTACTGAATAAATGGTGTTGCCTTTCAATATCCACTGGCTGTACGCAGCCCTTATGCCACTTATGGGTATGCTATCGCCATTGCGGTAAAACAACTGTATGTTTTTATCAGCGGTGGCAATGATGAAGCTTTTTGATGTTGCAATGGCATCATATACTGCGGGCAAAATGATTTGTGAACCAACTTTAAGGCCCGTTTTTCCATTTTCTTTAAATGTTGAGCCCCCCGGATAATCATGCCGCATTGCTGGTGAAAGGTCTTCCTGCTTATATACAACGTTGAACCTGTGGGGCAGGGGTATGCGGTAACGACCATTTATGTTGCTGCCTACGGTATAAGCATAAATGTTAAAGTTTTTGCCTGTATCTATTATTGTATAGGCGCCATCGCGAATATAATACAGTGTAAGCAGGTTATTTATTATTATGGCTTTATAGCTTACAAAAATGCTATAGTTTTGTGTTTGATTTTTTTGGTTTACTACTGCCGACCTAACGAGGGCATAATCAGGGTTAACAATTTTTATGCTGTAGCTGCGATGGGTTGTATCTGTGGCGCTGTACTCAAAAAGCAGGTTTTTAAAATGTGGCCCATAGCCGGATTCATACACTTTTGTAACGTGTTGCAGGTCTACAATGCCGTTAGTCTTTTTATGTTGCTTTGCCAGGTAGCGCTTAAGCTTAACCGACTGGTTACCCGCAACAAGGTTGTGCGTATAGCCCTGTAAATCAAGTGTGGTTATGGTATATCGTCCATTAGCCAACGGTGTAAAGAACTCCATGGTTTCGGGGTCAAAATACCGGGCATTTATGGTTACGTGCTCTACCCGCTGCGCTTTCGCCGAAAGGCTGCCCATTATAAAGAGAAAGATGAGTAGTGTTTTGCCCATGTTTAGATTGAGGATGGGTAAATATAGTAAAGAGTTGATTACCTTATTAAAAGGTGCCTTACTTTTTAATTATTGCAATTGCCTTAAAACAAAAAAGCCACCCTTTTCAGGATGGCTTTTGGTATAATGAACGGACTAATTACTTAGTCTGGTTTTTCATTTCTTTTTCGATCATGTCATAAAACTGGTCGATTTTAGGAAGGATAAGTATGCGTGTCCTCCTGTTTTTTGCACGGCCATCGGCAGTGGTGTTGCTTTCTAACGGAATGTACTCGCTACGGCCAGACGCTACAAGGCGTGCAGGGCTTACACCATAGTCTTTTTGAAG
>JAZKDS010000420.1:16752-19518 GCA_040387455.1 Bacteroidota bacterium | reverse complement strand
AATAGGGTTTAAAATTGCCTGCATCGCGGCTATATGCGTTTACCTGGTATTTAAATGTGGGTTCAAAAGTAGCTTCAAACTGCTTAAAGAATTTATATTTAAAACCTACGCCCAGGTTGGTACTAAAGTGAATATTGTTAAGGTTTTGCGCCTCACCTACATTAGTACTCAGTCCCTGGTCTGAAATTACCCTTACATTGTTTTCATTAAGAAAGAGTGTGCTGAAACCACCTATAACATTAATGCCGAATTTTTTATTAAGCAGAGCATAAGACATTTCTACCGGAACTTCTATGTAACCTGTGCTTTGCACCATATTACCATTAAACTTTTCCTGCGGCAGTAAATCCGAATTAAAGCCTACACCGGGTGATGAAGGTATTTGTTGCGTTTGCTGGGTTTCTACCACTATATTAGCGCTTGTGGTTTTTGCCACATTGCTGGTCTGGTTATTAAGCGATGCATAAAACTGTACGCCTTGAGTAGCATAGCTAAGGTTTACGGTATTGATGCCTGAACGTACCGAAAGGTTTTTTGTAAGGGCATAATCAACACCTACGCCATAGCTCAGCTGGTTATCATAGCTTTTGCTGTTTGAAGTAAACTGTGGGTCAATAGGCGATCCGTTAGAAAGTGAGCTGTATAACAATGGCCCCATTTGTGGCTTGATGTTCCATTTGGCTCCATCACCATCGTTTTGTGCAAGGGCTTTTTCTGCTTTTTGCTCTTCCTGTTCACGTTTTAGCTTATCAAGTTCCGTTTCGGCCTTTGGTATTGTATCTGTTGTTATGTCCGCTAAGCCATCAAGAGGGCTAACGGGTATGTCTCGGTTTATGGTATTGGCGCTTTGTTGTTGCTGGGTTTGGTTACTAGCAGGTTGGCCGCTATTGTTGTTCTTATCTTCTATTGCCAGGCCGGTTTCACGTTGCGGGTTTCCATTTTTAGGAGTAATACCTGCATTATTTTTTTTGTCAATAGATTGCAGTTTGTTAGCTTCATTATTTTGTAATGCAGCTATATTTTGCTCCTGTGGCGTTAAGGCGTGCTTTTGATTATTGTTTTTGTTATGGCCACGATTATTTTTACTGCCTCTGTGGACTACAGCATTGTTGTTGCTGTTATTTCTATCACTGCCTGTGCGTTGTGTTTTTAAAGATTTTGTACCCGAGTTGTTTTCTAAACCATCATTGCCAGAATCATTAGCGGAGCCGCTAACAATTGCATCAGTATTAGCATTAGGGCCGTTACCCCCTACATTTCGGTTAGGTGATATTGCTTTGCCGGCAGGTGTTGTTTCAAGCGGGTTATTGCTGCCCGGTTGTGTTTGTTTCTGTCCGTCTAATACTATACCGTTACCGGTAGTATCGGCTGTAAAGTACGGGTATAGAAAGAACATGCCTGCCACAAGCACGGCGGCAACACCACCCAGACGTATCCATAACGGAATAACGCGGCGTTTCTTTTTCTCTTTCAGGATGTCTTCAATGTTGTCCCACACAAAATCGGGTGGTGCAACCTCAAAGTCTTTAAACTTTTCCTGAAAAAGCCTGTCTATGTTTTTCTTCTCACTCATCTTGCATTCGGTATGCTTTTACCCTGTTGGTGGGCTTCTATCTTTTCTTTTAATATTATCCTTGCGCGGGCAAGGTTACTTTTAGAGGTGCCATCTGTAATACTCAGCATTTCGGCAATTTCTTTATGGCTGTAGCCGTCTATAACATACAGGTTAAACACCATGCGGTACCTGTCTGGCAGCTTCTGTATAATGCCCATCAAAAAATCCATCGAAATATCTTCGGTTTCAATTTCTACATCAGCCTCTTCGGGCATGTTTTCGCTCACTATTTCAAATATGCCTTCGGTACGGTATTTTTGCAATACGCTATTTACCATTACCCTTTTCGCCCACCCTTCAAACGACCCTTTAAACTGAAACTGGCCTATTTTATTAAAAATCAGCAAAAAACCGTCCTGCATGTTGTCTTCGGCATCGGCGCGGTTGCGCGAATACTTAAGGCATACCGCAAAAAGCTTTGGGGCCATAAGCTTGTAAAGCTGGCCTTGTGCCTTTAAGCTGTTCTGCTGACATTCTTTTATGAGCTGATCTAACCCCAACCGTTTTCATTTTATTAATTATTGTGCCACCGGTACTTCTATTTCTAAATACTGATTTTCGCCTGTATCTGCATTTTTGCCCTGATAAAACCGGAAAAGATATGCGCTGTAGCTGTATACAGGGGGGCACTGAAACGGTAGATTAATGCTCTCTGCAGCAGTGTTTTCAAGAGAAAGGCAATCGGCATCCTGTATTACAATAGCCTGCAAGGCTACATTGCGTATGGCACCATCGGCAGTGTAGTCAAATCCGTTTACAAAATAGCAATCTGTAGGGCGTTTATAAAATACCTTAAAATTTGCTGTTTGCCCGGGTGTAACGCTTTGGGGTGCTTCTACGCTCAAAACAGGCAAAAATTCTAACTCAAACTCTTGGGTATCATTATCCATAGAGCATGAAGCCATGGTAATAAGTGCGGTAAGCAGTATTAAAATCTTCTTCATAAATCGTGTCAAAAAAATATTCTTTTCTTTTCTTAGTCTTTAGATGCAAAAAGTTACTAAAGGTTGCGTGGGATAAAGATAAAATAAAAAAACCCGAATTGCTTCGGGTTTAGTGTTTTATAGTGAAGCCTCTTTAATGGCCTCTTTTATTTTGAGTTCTAGCTCATCAGCCATTTCCGGGTTATCTTTAATTAAAGACTTAACGGC
>JAZKDS010000420.1:0-16742 GCA_040387455.1 Bacteroidota bacterium | reverse complement strand
TTGGTATCGCCGTAGCTAAACCATGAGCCTGATTTTTTGATGATTTCAAATTCAACAGCAAGGTCAAGTATTTCGCCGGTTTTGCTTACACCTTCGCCATACATAATATCAAACTCTGCAGTTTTAAATGGTGGTGCTACTTTGTTTTTAACGATTTTAACCTTGGTGCGGTTACCAATTACGTTTTCGCCATCTTTTATTTGCGATGAACGGCGTATATCTATACGTACTGATGCATAAAATTTAAGTGCGTTACCACCGGTGGTAGTCTCTGGGTTACCAAACATAACGCCAATTTTTTCGCGCAGCTGGTTGATAAAGAATACAGTACAGTTGGTTTTGCTTATAGTACCAGTCAGTTTACGAAGTGCCTGACTCATAAGGCGGGCGTGGAGGCCCATTTTAGAGTCGCCCATTTCGCCTTCAATTTCGCTCTTAGGCGTAAGTGCGGCAACCGAGTCGATAACTACAATATCAATGGCTCCTGAGCGGATAAGGTTTTCGGCAATTTCAAGTGCCTGCTCACCATTATCCGGTTGAGATATAATTAAGTTTTCTACGTCTACGCCAAGTTTTTCGGCATAAGTGCGGTCAAAAGCATGCTCAGCATCAATAAAGGCAGCAATACCACCAGCTTTTTGAGCTTCGGCAATAGCGTGCAGGGTAAGAGTAGTTTTACCCGAAGATTCAGGGCCGTATATTTCTATTATCCTGCCGCGAGGGTAACCGTTAACCCCAAGGGCTAAGTCTACGCCTAATGATCCTGACGGAATGGCTTCTACTTCTTCAACGGCGCGGTCACCCAGTTTCATTACTGTGCCCTTGCCATATGCTTTATCAAGTTTATCCAGCGTTAGCTGTAGTGCCTTTAATTTGGCTTCTTTTTCTCCGCTCATTACGTGTGTATTATTTTGATGTAAATATAGGACTTTTTTCTAATAACGCAACTTTGGAGAGATTTTTTTACACGTTGTAAATTTTATAGTAATGTATAATATTCTAATGTCGTATTATCGGCATAAGAGAGTCTTAATTTCTTCTGTTGTTTTTGCGTGTAATAATTTATACTGCCTTGATGATGCGTTAAATTTACATTTTTTACACGGCTGTTCTTTTTTGTCTTTTAAGTATTTCACGTTTTTGTTGCCGGCAATATAAGAGCGATATTCGTTGGTTACTACACAGTCATCACATGCCGGGCCAGACTCTACATATTCATAAATAAATACAAGTTGTCCGGCATCATAATAGTAACCCTCTTTTGCATAGGTATCGCCAACGGTGCCAAAGTCTATAGCTATTTTTACAATTTGGCCATCTTCATAAAAATAGTCTACCATCATTTTTTCATCGCACATAAACTCAAAATGCTTTTTTTGCAGTGTTGCGGTATTAATGTGCTCCACCTTTTGGCGGATGGCAGCAATGGGGTCGGCCACGTTTTCATCGGTTTTTTCTAAAACGGAAAGGGTATCGGCATTGGTGGTTGGCTTGTCGGCTGCTGCTTCAGGGGTGTCGGACGTAGCCTGTGGTGTTTTAACCTCGTTTTTGCACGAAATAAAAACCGTGAAGGCAAGTAGTATAAATAGGTTATTCATAAGGCAGTATATTAGTAATGTATACTAAAATTAGCCATAGACTCATAAAAATGCAAGCATTTTAAGAAAACTAAAGGTATACTTAAACGCCCGGCTTTTACCCGAAAAATTTATAATAGAGGATAAACCACCAACCGGTTTAAATTTTGCAATTGGTTTAAAATGAGGTCATACTGGGCATCAAACAGGTTATTTTCCTTTAAATAGTCCCATGTGTTTTTCTCAAGCGTTTCGGCCTTAAATACATACACTGCAAAATTGCCATGCTCAAAATTCTCCTCTGACCTGTAAAAAGAAAAATTGCCGCCCGGCGGTATAGAATTTGTGGGAGGGCTGGCACTCATGTCAGATCTGGAATAAATAAATACTTCTGACTCAGAACTGTTTAAAAAAACAATCTTCATCCTGTCCTCTTTGCCCGTGCAACCGGTAAGCACAACGCACATTAGTAAAAACGATATGTATTTTAGTATTCTCATAGCGCAATTTTATAAGTTATGTACTCTTCGTTTTACATCAGTTTTGCCACAGGCGGCTCGTCAAGCAAAGTAATAGATTTAGGTACCATATACCCCGGCACGTTGCCCGATAGCCATGTTATAAACGCTTCTTTGCTCAGGGCTGCGCCGGTGTGCATAACCACATCGGCATGAATGGCAGCCCTGCCATCTGTGTGGGTTATGCTTTTAATCTTTGCCCACTGTATGGCTGCGTTACGGTACATAATATTTTCCAGCTCAATGGGATAGATGTTTTCTCCGCCAATAACCATCATGTCGTCCTGCCTGCCTTTATAAAAATAATACCCTTCTTTATTTATGGTAACCAGATCGCCGGTGGGCACATAAAAATTATTTCGGTCGTCCGATGACCATGGGCACTTTACAAGCAGCATACCGGGCATACCGGGGGCAACTGCATTGCCCTGCGCATTAGCTATACGGGTTTTAATGCCTGTTATGGCCTGGCCAATGGTATCAGGATAACGCTCTAAATCATTGGGTGTGGCTATGGTACACACCCCGGTTTCAGATGTGCCATACATGTTATACACCCTCGCCACGCCTGTTTTTTTTATAAGACGCACCACAGTTGCCGGCAAAACATCGCCTCCTGTAATAATATTTTTTACATTGGTGCGCCCGGCATCTTTTAGCGCATATACCTTTTGCAGCATGAGAGGCACCGCAATCCAGCAGTCTGTTTTTTCCTGCTGCAACATGGTAAGGGTTGCTGCAGCATCAAACTTTTTAGCCAGCCTTATTTTTTGCCCCATAAAAACGGCAAGCAATAGTGCGGCCAGTCCATAACCGTGAAAAATGGGCACCGATATCAATACCGACCTGTTTTCTTTTAAATGCAGTTTCCTGATGATGTCAACCAGCGGGTTGAGGTATTTTATGGCTGATACCTTTCTTTTTTCTGCCTTAGGACTGCCCTTAGAGCCGCTGGATAAGATAACAAGGCTGCTTTTCTTTCTTTTTACCACAGCGTGCAGGCGTGTTGTTTGGGGCACAAGGCTAATTATTTCATCATAGCAAAAGAACGGTATGCCATATGATGCAAAAACAGGCGCTAGGGTTGCGTGGCCAATAATCAGGTCTATTTTTTGCGATGAAAGGAAGCCCTCATAATAATCGGTTGTCTGGTTGGGGTTTAGTAAAAAGATATCGGCCCCCAGGCCTGAAGCTGCAAACAGCGATTTTACAAAGCCTATCGAATTAGCGCTTACAATAGCCACTCTGCTTTTAGCCGCAACATGTTGTGTTTTATTTAAATGATAGGCCAGTGCTACAGCTTGCAGGTACAAGTCGTTATAGGATACCTGCAGTACATCGTCCTGTATTATGGCATCATCGTCTTTTTGGGCGGCATCAAGCAGGGCCAGCAGCGTAAACCCATGCCTGTATACAGCCACTGCCATATTTGCAATATTGCGAAGGCCAAGGGCCCTTATTTTATGTATCACGGCTGCTGCGTTTATTAAGCCGGAAAAACGATAGTTTTTCCCAAAGCGATTTACTTAGGAAGCTTGCCGTTTGTGCAAATACAGCCCACCACGGCTTGCTGTAATTACCTTTGATATATATAAGTTTTGCAACCCTGATGGCCGCCTGTTCCGGCTGCATGGTTGGCTGGTTTTTATAACGTTCGGTAGGGGTAATCATGCGGGTCCTTACCAAGGGCAGGTAGATGGTTTTAGCCGCTATGCCCATTATTTTCCATTCGGCAAGATTGCTCCGCATCCACTGGTCAAAAGCCGTTTTAGAGGCCTGGTAGGCTGCCCAAGTAGGAGCAGGCAGTAGCAGTACATTAAGCGCAGATACATTTATAATCTGTCCGCCCAGGTTTAATAGGGGGGTGGCGGCTAAAAGCATGCGCACCGGGGCAAGGTAGTTGAGCGCATTGGTACGGGTAAAATCATGATACCTGTCCAGCGACTGCGCCAGCGGCCGTGTGATGGATTTGCCGGCATTAGAAATAAAAAGGTCAATGCCGCCCGGCAGGCTATTAAGCGTTTCAATAACCAGTTCTACGCCGCTCTCCTGGTACAAATCGGCGGCAACCACACGGCACGCCGACCCGTTTTTTGTTACGGTTGCTGCCACCTCCCGCAGCTTATCTTCGGTACGGGCAATAATTACCAGGTGCACCTTATAAGCAGAAAAGAGCAGTGCCAGCTCCCGTCCTATGCCATAGCTGGCGCCCGTTATAACAATGGTTTTGCCGGCAATGGTATCGGTCAGCCTTGCTTTGTTAACCGCGGCATCAGGAAATAACAGCTTTTCTAAAAATGTTTTCAAGAATAATTTGTTTTAGGCATGTAGCAAAGGGGCCGCCGGGTTCAATATACTAAAATACAAATTAATATTTCACAAAAGCCGGCGATGATATTCCGCTGACTGTATTGACTTTGATGCCTAAGAGGGCAAAATCTTCAAAGCCCGGCTATGCTAAATAAAAAAAGCTACACATTACGTGTAGCTTTAATTTTTTTGTAGCCTCGCCAAGAATCGAACTTGGATCAAAAGTTTAGGAAACTCCCATTCTATCCGTTGAACTACGAAGCCTAATGAAAAAGGCCATCATTACTGATAGCCTTTTAGAAAGCTCCTCCTCTTGGGCTCGAACCAAGGACCCTCTGATTAACAGTCAGATGCTCTAACCAACTGAGCTAAGGAGGAAACTGTATATTTTAATGTGATGTTTAAAGTTTGATAACTTTTTAATCACGGTGTAATCTAAAGAACTTTATTTACTAAAAGTATGTTGCCTTTATTGCGGTGCAAATATATAACGATTTTTAAAATCCGCAAATAAAAAATGATAAAAATTTAAAACGTTTTTTCAGGAGCCTAACCCACAATAAGTTGGTAAATGTCTTTTCCGAAAACAAGCGCCATTAAACTCAGTAAAATCACCATTCCTACGGTTTGTACTATGCCTGCAGCCTTATCGCCCAGTTTGCGGCCGGTAATCATTTCGGCAATGGTAAATATCGCATGGCCGCCATCAAGGCCCGGTATGGGCAGTATATTCATAAAAGCAAGCCCTATAGAGAAAAGTGCCGTAAAGTTCCAGAAAAACTCCCAGTTCCACTCTGTAGGGAGTTTTGTAGCAATACCCACCACGCTGGTAACCTGTTTGTAGGCGCCGGTGCTTGGGCGCAATATCAGTTTAAACTGTTTAATGTTGTATACAATTAGGTCATAAGATTCTTTCATGGCCTCTGGTATAGCGCCAAAAAAGCTGTAATGCTCAGTAACCCTGTATTCTTTTTCTACAGCAGGGCCCTGTTTCATCCCTATCTTACCCAGGCTGTCAACAGCAATAGTAAGATTTAAAGGCTGCCCATTGCGCAAAACACCTACATCTATTTTGCCACTCCTTTTTTGGCCCTCTCTGTTTTTGTATGCTTCTTCGTTAAGCTGGCCCATGTAGCGGTGCTCTTTTCCGTTTACAGATACAAGCTGGTCGCCCACTTTAAGGCCCCCTTTTGCAGCATTGGTTTCGGCACCAACAGAGTCTACCACAATACTTTTAACCCATGGGTGCATAAAATCACGACCCTCGGTTTCCAGTATCAGTTTCAAATCATCGTCGCTAAGCCTTATATCTACTTTCTTGCCTTCGCGCTCCACCACAATCTTATCGCCTAAAAGCACATCCAGCTGCATCCAGTTAAAGCGCGGCTGAAATTTACCGTCGGCTTCAATAATCTTGTCGCCGTCTTTAAAGCCTACTTTTTTTCCGGTTTCACCAAAGGCAAGTCCGTTTTCCTGTGTTACATTAGTGCTTATGTATTTTTTTCCATACGTGCTAAAAACCACACTGTATATAAGCCAGGCTAAAAGTATATTTACAATAATACCACCAAGCATTATTATAAGCCTTTGCCAAGCCGGCTTAGAACGGAATTCGTAAGGCTGTGGCTCGCTTTTCAGCTGCTCGGTATCCATGCTTTCGTCTATCATACCGCTCAGTTTTACATAGCCGCCCAGCGGAAGCCACCCAATACCCCATTCGGTTTCGCCTATCTTTTTCTTGATCAGGCTAAAGCCAGCATCCATAAAAAGATAGAACTTTTCTACCCTTACCTTAAACATCTTAGCGGTAATGTAATGCCCAAACTCGTGCAGTATAACCAGTATAGACAGCATGAGTATTAGTTGGGAAACCTGAATTAATGTATCCATTTTAAAATTTTATGATGCAAATAAACGAACAAAAATAATGTTTTTAGGTTAAGTACGTATTTTTTAATTATTAGGCAGGTATTTAAATGTTTGTTAATAATGACGAATGCAATTCATATTAGGGGCTTGTGGGGTAACTTTACAATTAGTAATTTTATTCGGTAAGATAATTCTGCCGAAAAAAAGTCATGTAACACAAACACTATTAACTACTAAATCTACACAAAAAGATATGTCACATTTATTCTCCATACTCCAGCTTAGGAGTATTATCCTGAAAAACCGAATTGTAGTAAGCCCTATGTGCCAGTACAGTGCCGAAGATGGCTTTGCTAACGACTGGCACCTTGTACATTTAGGTGCACGCGCCATAGGCGGGGCTGCCCTTATAATACAGGAAGCCACAGCCGTATCGCCGGAAGGCCGCAT
Organism: Bacteroidota bacterium; assembly: GCA_040387455.1. GTDB lineage: Bacteria > Bacteroidota > Bacteroidia > Flavobacteriales > Flavobacteriaceae > Flavobacterium. Next base: position 10,018 of record JAZKDS010000420.1, on the reverse strand, counting down.
ATCTGCGTGCGACCTTGGTATCTGGGATGATGCCCATATAGAAAAATACAAACAAATAACCGCTTTTATATTGCAGCACAATGCCTTTCCGGGGATACAGCTGGCACACGCGGGGCGTAAGGGCAGTACCACGCCACCATGGCAGGGAAATCTTAAAATGACACTGGAAGAGGGCGGATGGCATACCGTAGCGCCAAGTGCTATTTGCTTTAGCGAGCATGAAGCCGAAGCTCCTGTTGCGCTTGATAAAGCTGGTATTGAAAAGGTGGTGACCGATTTTAAAGCCGCTACAAAGCGTGCACATCATGCGGGCTATAAAGTGCTGGAGCTGCACGGTGCACACGGCTACCTAATACACCAGTTTTTGTCGCCGTTGTGCAATGAGCGTACGGATGAGTATGGTGGCAGTTTTGAAAACCGTATCCGTCTGCTGCTTGAAATTTTAGAAGCGGTGCAAAGCGAATGGCCCGCCGACCTTCCGGTTTTTGTGCGCATAAGCGGAACAGACTGGGCCGAAGGCGGCTGGAATGAAGACCAAAGTGTGGAGTTGTCTAAAATACTGAAGCAAAAAGGGGTTGATGTAGTAGACTGCTCCAGTGGTGGTGCGGTACAGCACCAGCAAATACCGGTTAAACCCGGTTATCAGGTGCCTATTGCCGAAAGGGTTAAAAAAGAAGCCCATATATACAGCGGTGCCGTAGGCCTTATTACCGAAGCACAACAGGCAGAAGATATTGTAGCCAATGGCCAGGCTGATTTGGTATTGTTTGCCCGTGAGTCGTTGCGCGACCCTAACCTGGGGCTGCGCTTTGCACATGAACTGGGTGTTGAAACCATATGGCCTAAGCAGTATGACCGCGCCCAGTGGAGGAAAAAGCAATAGGCAGTGATCAGTATTCAGGTGGCAGATAGCAATTCAGGATAATTTGTACTTGGTTTCATGACTTGACCCTGACTTCAGCCAGGGGAGGAGGGATTTCCTCCCAATTAAAATAAACAAACTCCGTGTATTGGGATGCCACTGCGTATCTCTGTGAAATAATAAAAGAATGAAAAAAATAAAAACAGCACTATTATCTTACGGCATGTCCGGCAAAGTATTCCACGCACCCTTTTTAACGCTACATAGCGGCTTTGAGCTTAGCGGTGCATGGGAACGCAGCAAACACCTCATTCAGCTGGATTACCCGGAGGCAGAAAGTTTTGCTTCGTTAGAAGAAATATTGGCGAGTGATGCCGAATTGGTAGTGGTAAATACCCCGGTTGATACGCACTATGAATATGCTAAAAAAGTGCTGGAGGCCGGTAAACACGCCCTTGTAGAAAAAGCCTTTACCACCACGGCAGCTGAAGCCGAAAACCTGCGGACACTGGCGCTGGATCGTGGACTGAAACTCACAGTATATCAAAACCGTCGTTGGGATAGCGACCTTAAAACCGTAAAAGCGGTGCTTGATGAAGGTGTTTTAGGCGATATTGTAGAAGCGGAAATACGTTTTGACCGCTACAACCCGTTACTGAGCCCCAAAGCCTGGAAAGAAAGCGCTAATGCCGGTGCCGGTGTACTGAAAGACCTTGGTCCGCACATAATAGATCAGGCACTGTACCTTTTTGGCTACCCCGAAGCCGTTTTTGCCGACATCCGTACCCTGCGTGAAAATTCGCAGGTAGATGATAACATAGATATATTGCTGTATTACCCAGATAAGCGCGTGCGCCTGCATGGTGGTTTTTTTAATAAAGAGCAACAGCCCGGCTTTATGCTCCAAGGGCGTAATGGGTCATTCTTTAAGCCGCGTGCCGATGTGCAGGAAGATACCCTTAAAACCGGTGCAAAACCGAACTTAGAAGACTGGGGTACAGAACCCGAAGACAAAGCCGGTATACTACACGCGGTGGTTAACGGAGAAGCGGTACGCAAAACCGTGCCCACGCTTCAGGGCAACTATTACGGCCTTTTTGAAGGAGTTTATAACGCCATTCGCGAAGGAGCAGCAGAGCCTGTTACTGCCGAAGACGGCCTGCGCGTAATGCAAATAATAGATGCTGCCATAAAGAGCAGCGAACAAAGACAGGCAGTTACACTATAAGCCAAAATAATACAATCATGGAAAAACGACAGTTAGGAAGTTCAGACCTGCACGTGTATCCCATAACCTTTGGGGGCAATGTTTTTGGGTGGACCATTGATGAAAAGGAATCATTTGAAATACTGGATGCCTTTACCGGCGCCGGTTTTAATTTTATAGATACCGCCGATGTATACTCGCGCTGGGTACCCGGAAATGCGGGTGGCGAAAGCGAAGTTATCATTGGCAACTGGTTAAAAAAGAACAACAACCGCGATAAAGTTATCATTGCTACAAAAGTGGGCAGCGATATGAGCGATGGTAAAAAAGGCCTTAAAAAACAATATATATTGCAAGCTGTGGAGGCTTCGCTTACCCGACTGCAAACCGATTATATAGACCTGTACCAAACGCATTTTGATGATGTAAGCACGCCCGTACAGGAAACCCTTGAAGCGTATGACCAGCTTATTAAAGAGGGCGAGGTGCGATACATAGGCGCCAGCAACATGAGCCCGGAGCGTTTAAAAGAATCACTTGAGGTTTCGGTAGTGCAGGGTTTGCCACAATACCAAACGTTTCAGCCGCATTATAACCTGCTGGAAAGGGATAAATTTGAAAACGGTATTGAGCCGCTTTGCCTTGGTAACAACATGGGCGTTATTAGTTATTTTTCGTTAGCCAGTGGGTTTTTAACCGGCAAATACCGCACTAAAGACGACTTGGGCAAAAGCGTGCGCGGCGGCGATATGGACAAGCATTTTGATGCCCGTGGCCTAAAAATACTCGCCGCTCTTGATGAAGTTGCCGCGAGCCTAAACACTACACCCGCAACAGTGGCCCTGGCATGGCTTATACACCGCCCGAGTGTTACAGCACCCATAGTAAGCGCAACAAGCATAAAGCAGTTGGATAGTATTATTGCTGCCCCTGATTTAGATATTACCGCTCACGAAATTGAGTTTTTAACGCAGGAAAGCGCGTGGTAAGTTTATAGTTTAATGTGTAAAGTTGCCTCCTGGCAATGACGGAGCGTGAAAAAAATCCGCAGTCAAAAAAATGAAAAAATGAAAGTATTTACCACACGCATACTGCCACAGGCCGGTATAGACCTGATTGAAAAAGCAGGCCATACCCTAACGCAATGGCACGAAAAGCGCGAACTTACTGAAGAAGAATTTATAACCCACTGCAAAGCCGCCGATGGTATTATACTTACCGGCAGGCGCAAAGCCGATGCTGCATTTTTTAAAGCCTGCAGCCATTTAAAAGTAGTGTCGCTGTTCTCTGTAGGGTATGATAATGTAGATGTTGCAGCTGCTACTGTGGCGGGTATAGCCATTGGTAACACACCCGACGTGCTGAGTAAAGCTACTGCCGATACTGCTTTTTTACTCCTGCTGGCTACATCGCGCAAAGCGTTTTTTCATAATAAAAGGATAGCAAAGGGCGACTGGGATTTTTTTGAACCCACGGCTAACCTGGGTATCAGCCTGCACGGTAAAACGCTGGGTATACTGGGCCTGGGTAACATAGGTTTTGAAATGGCAACGCTGTGCAAAAATGCCTATGGCATGAATATTATTTACCATAACCGTAGCACTAACAAAAAGGCTGAAAAAGAACTTGGAGCCGTAAAAGTCTCGTTTGATGAACTTTTGGCGCAAAGCGATGTAATTTCGGTACATGCTAATTTATCAGATGAATCTAAGGATTTGTTTAATGCTTCGGCATTTGCCAAAATGAAGCCTGACGCCATTTTTATTAACACAGCGCGCGGGCCCATCCATAATGAAGAAGACCTAAAGCAGGCGCTTGATAACGGTACTATTTGGGGTGCCGGGCTTGATGTTACTAACCCCGAACCTATGGGTAAAGATAATCCGCTGCTTGATATGCCTAACGTGTGCGTGCTGCCCCATATTGGGTCGGCGGTGCAGGAAACCCGCGATGCCATGGCCGTGCTTGCCGCGCGCAACCTTATTGCCGGATTGAAAGGCGAAAAGTTGCCGGCATGTGTAAATCCGGAGGTTTATTAATTTAAAATTTTGAATGATGCAGTATAAATTATTCGTGCTGTTACTTCTTACCCTTACAGGGATAACTTTAGCACAGGCACAAGCACAGGTTGAAGATGAACCGGTTCCGTTGGGCCTAATGCTGGAAGATTACAAATATCCTTTCGCGGTAAGCAAAATACAACTTAACATACAGGGACAGCAGCTTACCATGGCCTATATGGATGTAAAGCCCGAAACACCCAACGGAAAGACGGTAATGCTGCTGCACGGCAAAAACTTTTGCGGCGCTTACTGGGCCCAAACCGCTACCGACCTTAGTAAAGACGGTTACCGCGTTATTATTCCTGACCAGATTGGTTTTGGTAAATCGAGCAAGCCTACAGATATTCAATATAGCTTTCAAATGCTGGCGCAAAACACAAAGGCTATTTTAGATGCACTTCAGATAACTAAAGTAACTGTGCTTGGGCACTCTATGGGTGGCATGCTTGCCACACGCTTTGCATTGATGTATCCTGATGTGGTAGAGAAGTTAGTGCTGGAAAATCCCATTGGGCTGGAAGACTGGAAGACCGTTGTGCCTTATCAAAGTATTGATGACTGGTATGCAGGCGAACTGCAACAAAACTATGAAAGCCTTAAAAACTACCAGATTAAAAATTACTACCACATGACGTGGCGGTATGAGTTTAACGAGTGGCTAAGGATACCGGCGGGGTGGACGATGAATAAAGAAGCTTGCCCCACCATTGCTAAAAGTGCTGCACTTACCTATGATATGATTTTTACGCAGCCGGTGTGTTATGAGTTTCAAAACCTAAAAATGCCGGTACTACTCATGATTGGCCAGGAAGACCGCACTGCGCTTGGCAAAGCCAAAGCCCCTAAAGCCATACAGGACAAGCTGGGTAACTATCCGGTATTGGGCCGTGAAACTGCAAAAAAAATAAAAAATGCCAAACTGATAGAAATAAATGGGGTAGGCCACCTGCCGCATATTGAGCAGTATGATAGTTTTATTGTTCCGCTTAAGGCGTTTTTAAAGAAGTAAAACTATTGTATCTTTACCATTATGGATACCGAAATCAACTTATCCCGAAAGGTACGAAAGCCGCTCAAGGCTTATAAAGAAGCTAAGGAAGGCTACCTAAACCGCATGCGTCTAGGCGTATCGTTATTTTACTTTTCTATGGGGCTTACTTTTGCCACATGGGCCAGCCGTATACCCGATATTAAAGAAACACTGGGCCTTAGTGAGGCCGACCTGGGTACGGTACTTTTTGCCATACCCTGCGGGCAGCTGCTCATGATGCCATTTTCGGGTAAAATTGTGGTACGATACGGCAGTAGTAAAACGGTGGTTTTAGGTATTGTTATGTACATAGCCGCTATGGTTACGCTGGGTTTGGCCGTAGAGCGCTGGCACCTTATGCTGTCGCTGTTCTTTTTTGGCATGTTCAGTAACATTACTAACATATCTGTCAATACACAGGGGCTGCTTACCGAGGATATTTTTCGGAAGCCCATCATGTCGTCCTTTCATGGGGCGTGGAGCCTTGCGGGTTTTACCGGTGCGCTGATAGGCCTGTTGATGATGAACCTTAAGTTTGAGCCGCTTTATCATTTTGGCATTGTGGCCGGGCTGCTGTATATCAATATCTTTTTTAATTATAGATACCTGGTTAAAACAAAGCCTGCCAAACCAAAAAAAGTAGCCGAAGAAAACAAACGCAGCCTGCTGCCCAAAATTAACCCCGCACTGGCCTGGCTGGGTGTTATAGGGTTTTGCAGCATGGTAAGCGAAGGCATTATGTTTGACTGGAGCGGCGTTTATTTTAAAGAAGTGGTAAAAGCACCAAAATCTTTAGTGATACTGGGCTACACCTCGTTTATGATAATGATGGCCTGTGGCCGTTTTATAGGCGATAAGGTTACCTTGCGGTTTGGCCGTAAAAGGGTGCTTGCCATAAGTGGCGTGCTTATTTCGGGGGGTATGTATATGGCAGTGCTCCTGCCCTTTGTAGTTACAGCGGCCGTTGGGTTTATGCTGGTAGGCCTGGGTGTAAGCACCGTGGTACCCGCGGTATATAGCCTTGCCGGGCGCACACCGGGCATCGAGCCCAGTAAAGCACTTACTGCCGTATCAAGCATTAGCTTTTTAGGGTTTTTGCTTGGCCCACCGGTTATAGGCTATATAGCCCATGCGGTAGGGCTTAAAATGTCGTTTGCCATTATAGGTGTATTTGGCGTGGGCATTGCCTTTTTAGTAAATAAAATAAAAGAGTAAACTCCCCCGGGGGTAAATAGTGATCAGTGGCAGTTGGCAGTAGCTTCACTTATGTAGATAACATGCCGGTGTAAAAATTACCGCATGAACAATTAACCGAACAAACAATAAACATGGAATACAGAAGAATAGGAAATTCAGATTTAGAACTCTCGGTAATAACCTTTGGCGCCTGGGCAGCCGGTGGCTGGATGTGGGGCGGTACCGAGCGTAAAGATGCTATAGAGGCCATCCGCGAATCGTATAATTTGGGAGTTACCAGTATAGATACCGCGCCCATTTACGGGCAGGGCGACAGTGAAGAAATTGTGGGTGAAGCCATTCAGGGTTACAGCCGCGATAAAGTGCAGGTTATTACCAAATTTGGTATGCGCTGGGATTTGGCTAAAGGCGATTTTGCCATGAAAAGCAAAAATAACCAGGGCCAGGATATAGATGTGTATAAATATGCCGGGCGCGAAAGCATTATTAAAGAATGCGAAGACAGCCTGCGCCGCCTGAAAACCGACTATATTGACCTGTACCAAATTCACTGGCCGGATAGTACCACACCTATTCAGGAAACCTTTGAAACGGTTGCTGAACTTATAAAGCAAGGCAAGGTGCGCCAGGCCGGTGTATGCAACTATACTGCTGCACAGGTGGCAGAAGCCAGTAAGTATGTAAACATTGTTAGCAACCAGGTACCCTATAGCATGGTTAAACGAGAAATTGAAAGAGAGCTGGTGCCGTATACTCTTGAGAACGTAAAAGCTATACTGGCCTACAGCCCTATGGAAAGAGGCTTGCTGAGCGGCAAAATGCAGCCCGGGCATGTATTTGAAGCTGGCGACCACCGTGCCAACCTGTACTTTTTTAAAGATGAAAACCTTAAACGCACCAACGCATTTTTAGACAAGCTTCGCCCTATGGCGAACGAGAAAAAGGCATCAATATCGCAACTGGTACTGCGCTGGACGGTTGAGCAGCCAGGTATTACCATTGCCCTTGCCGGTGCCAGGAATGCACAGCAGTCGGTTCAAAATGCACAGGCAATGGATATAAAACTAAGTAAAGATGAGATAGGCTTTATTAATACGGCACTTGCCGAATTACAATTAGTAAAGTAGATTAATGAATACAGGCCGGGTACATTCCGGCTTTTTTGTACATTCGGATAATTAAAAATAACACATGAATTATAGGGATTTTAAAGGAGAGGCCATTGCTGAGGTGGGCTTGGGTACCTGGCAGCTGGGTAGTGCCGACTGGGGTAATATTGACGAACAGCAGGCATTTGAAATATTAGATGCTTACACCAAGGCCGGTGGTAACTTTATAGATACTGCCGATGTATATGGTATGGGCACCAGCGAGCGCTTTATAGGCCAATACCTTAAGCAAACAGGTAAAAAGCTGTATGTGGCTACCAAGTTGGGCCGCAGGCATGATGCGCCAAACGGCTGGCCGCAAAATTTTACTTATGATGCTATTAAGAGGCATGTAGAAGATTCACTAACGCATTTGGGTACAGATACCTTGTTTTTAGAGCAGCTGCACTGCATACCTACCGAAGAGTTGCGGAAAGGTGACGTTTTTGACCACCTGCGCCGCCTGCAACAGGATGGGCTGATACAGCATTTTGGCCTAAGCGTAGAAACTGCTGAAGAAGCCCAAATATGTTTGGAGCATAAAGATGTGGCATCGTTACAAATTATATTTAACCTGTTTCGGCAGCATTTGGCAGAAGCATTTTTTGATAGGGCACAGCAGCAGGGCACAGCACTTATAGCCCGTGTGCCCTTAGCAAGCGGCCTTTTGAGCGGTAAGTTTAACAGTAACACCGTGTTTAGTGAAATGGATCACCGCAATTATAATGCTAACGGCGATGCCTTTAACGTAGGCGAAACTTTTAGTGGTGTAGCGTTTAATAAGGGTGTAACGTTTGCTGAAGAAATAAAGGCACTGCTGCCCGAAGGCGATTTGGCCCAACAGTCCATACGCTGGATATTGCAGCATCCGGCCATTACTACCGTTATACCGGGAGCCAGCAAGGTGAGCCAGGTAAACAGTAATGTTGCCGCTGCGCAACTTCCTGCTTTTAGTAATGAGGTTATGCAGGCGTTATCAGGGTTATATAATGATAAGATAAAGGCCGAAATAAGGGGCGTTTATTAAATTGAAGCATATGGAAACCAAAGTTATAAAATACAGGGGCAGGATTATAGCAGCGTTACTTTTTGGCACGCTGCTGGCCTTTACCTTCTGGACAGGTGTACGCTTATTTGATGCCTACAAGTATGCCGTGGTGGGCGCCATTTTTGAAATAGCATGGTTCCCTATGCTGGCTATAGCCTTTGGCGTACCTTTTGTTTCGCTGTATTTTTGGGTTAGGGAGCGCTTTAAAATAAGCTCAGTATTCCTGTACCTTTTTCTGCTTTCTGCAGTGTCGGTTTATTTAATAGTATCGCACGATTAAGTTTACTCTTTAATAAACTTAAGGTTTGCAGTGCCCTGGTTTGTAACTACGGCAATAAAATGCACGCCCGTTGCCAATTTAGATACATCCCATGTAGCCTGGCTGCCGGTTTGCAGTACTTTTTGCCCAAGGGTGTTATAAAACACAGCACTTTCTATAACAATGCCCTGCGGCACCTCAAGGTTTAGCTGTGCTGATGCCGGGTTAGGATACAGGCGCATGCCTTGGGTTATCGTAAAGCTTTCGTTATCAAGGGTGTTTGTGTTGTAAGCACTTATAATATCCCTGTTTGGGTTTACCTCTATACCGGCTATTGCAAAAGGTATATTTATGGTAAATTGCTGCCCGCTAAAGGTGTTTTCTACTATAAAATCAAATGTTTGGCCTGTGGGCGATGTAAGCCTTACAGGGACTGGGCCTTCAAAATAAGTTACCGATGGGTGCGACTGCGTTTGTGTAACCGTTACCGTAGCCTGTGCGTTGCCCGCATAAGCTATCGCTACATGGTAAGAAGGATAGCCCTCTTTGTAAATCCAGTCGTTAAAAAACTCATCCAGGTCAAGGCCTGATGCTTCTTCAAGATGTGCCTGAAAATCGGGCGTTTTGGCATAGGCATAGGCTAAATCGGTATCGGCAAGGTAGTTGCGCACCGCCTGATAAAATATATCATTACCCAGCCTGTAGCGCAGCATGTGCAGCACAAGGGCGCCTTTGCTGTAGCTAAGCCTGCTGCTAAAAATGCGACTAACGTTAAGTGTATCGGCATCGCTAAGGTATACGGCACCATCTGTAGCACCGGTTACGTGCAATAGTTTGTCGTTTTTCCAGTTCCAGAAAGCAGCTGTGCCATCCATATCTTCAACCACCAGCCCACTCAGGTAGGTAGCAAACCCCTCGTTAAGCCAAATGTCTTTCCATGACCCACATGTAATTTTATCGCCAAACCACTGGTGTGCCAGCTCGTGGGCTATAAGCTCGCGGTTAAAGCCGCCCATAAATGATACGGTAGTATGCTCCATGCCACCACCAAAACCACACTGGGCATGGCCATACTTTTCGGTATGAAAGGGATAGGTTTCAAACGTTTCTTCATAAAAGTCCATTATTGCAGGAGTAATGGCTAACTGAGACTGGCTCTCGTTTAAGTTTTCCGGATACAGGTAATTAACTATTGGGAAGTTGT
>JAZKDS010000419.1:4991-5597 GCA_040387455.1 Bacteroidota bacterium | reverse complement strand
TTTTCATCTTCATGTCTTGGGCTACCATATCAAAATTTGCGGTCAGGTCCATATTCTGGCTGTCTGTAAACTGGGTTTCGGTATTGTATACCATCTGTCCGGTAAACTTTAAATTGCCTTTCATCTTCATCCCCTCTTTTTCCATATCAAGCGGAGTGTCTAAAAGCATGTCAAAATAGGCTTTTTTACCTTCAATTTTTTTAAGGGTATAGGTAACTGTAGTGTCAAAGCTGTCACCCAGGTTAAGCCCTCCACCCAAATTCATGGGTATTTTTTTGCTGGTAAAGCTATCGCCTATTTTCATCTTTTTATCCATTACCGGAAACTGGTTCAGCATATTTGCCATGGCATCTTTCATTTTACCATCTATAGCCTGCTTATCCATGCCAGGTGCATGGATAGAGTCTATTTGCGGTTGGCTGCTTACAAACTTGCCATAAAATTTAATCTCGCTCATTTTTTCGGCTAAATCACCCATCATAGGGCTGTCCATGCTTATCTGTGCTGTAAAGGGCACTGTGTTGCCTTTAGCAGCAGCGGTTTTTAGGGTATATATAAAACCCATATCCATTTCCTGGTTAAACGGCTCGCCACCACCTTCTTCTT
>JAZKDS010000419.1:0-4981 GCA_040387455.1 Bacteroidota bacterium | reverse complement strand
TCACTTTTAAAAAAACAAGGTCGTAATCAAATTTGTAAATTTTGTAAAAAACGAGGTAGAGTGTTAATAAAATAAAATACCCTTAATATTTATATGTAAAATTAAAATTTCTAAAAAAAAACAAAATAAATACGAGGTATTATATAAGGAGATTAAAACAGAACAATTAAAGCCTATTTAGCAGGCGTTAATTGTGTTGCAATACTTGTTTTGGTATCAGTAGCAATATTCATTTGTATGCCCTGCATTTCCATATCCATAGTCATTTTTACATCATCTTCCTGCAAAACATTGTAAGTTGAAGCAATGTCATATATAATTTTACCTGTACCTGTACCGCTGCCTTTAAGCTCCTGGCCTTCTACCTCTGTAGATGCAGTTAAAATACTTGTAGTATCAAAATATGCCTTTCCGCCTTCAATCTTTTTAAGCGTGTAAGTCATTTTATTGGTCATTTGCAGTTCCATTGGGCCCATAGGTATAGACAGTGGAATATCCTGTGTAAAGCTTTCGCCAATTTTAAGTTTTTTTGCCGGCACAAAAGATTTTTCAACCGTAGCTTTCATGGTTTCAAACATGGCATCTTTAATCATTTTCTGGGCGCCTTTAGCGCTTATAGAGTCAAACACCGGTATTTTACCTATTTCTTTTTTGCCATAAATTTTAGCACCGTTCGGCATAATCTTAGCAATCTCAGCATTTCCATCTGCCGGAAGATCCATTGTAAACGGTATAGTGTTGCCACTTAGTTTTCCGGTAGTTAAAATACCTTTCATGCTGGTGTTCATTTCCTGAATCATTGGGTTGTCCATACCCTGTGCTGCTACCATATCGTCTGCGCCTTCTCCGCTAAAGGTTATGGTTACTTTACCTGTATTAGTAGTAGTAGTGTTATAAGCAGTAGCAGCTTTGTACTCTACTTTATAATCCAGTTCTTTTTGTTGTGCAAAGGCACTAAATGTAAACAATACAGCGGCCGCAATTGCGTAAATATTTTTCATGTGTTTTAAGTATTTTGTTCGCCAAAGATAGCAGTTCCCGCTAAATTTTGGCAAATTTTTGCATTGCAATATTTTTTTTAACAGCTTTTAGGTTAACCTTAGCATCATTACAACACATGGGCAGATTAAGGCAGGATATCTTTGTAATACAATACTGAAGAATTAAAAAAAGTTTGAGCCATGAAAAAGACATTACTATCGCTGTCAGCGTTATTTGCAGTATGCATAGCCTCAGCACAAAGCTACATTAGCCAGCCAGACCGTACTACTTATGAAGTTAGGGAGTACAAAGCAGAGAAAAAAGCAGAAGCTCCTTCTGTACAAAACGAAGATCCAAACCTTAAACCACAAGTAAAGCAATCCACAGATGCACAGCCTGCACAACAAAAAATAAGACAGGCCGACCCCACTACTACAGCAACAGCACAAACTACTACCAAACAGCCTGTAACAACAGAGGATAAAAAGGTAGCGCAAAACAAGAAAAAATAACGTTATATCTATATTACAAAATAAGCCGCTCAATACTATTGAGCGGCTTATTTTTTGTTATTAGAGTAAGTTGTTTTACATGTAGCCACCCTTTTGAGGATGGTTATCGGTACGGGTAATGTTTCTTCCGTCCCTAACAGGTGTCCTGTGACTTACCAGGTGGCTTTCATGATGATGGTGGCCATCGCTGGTAACCTGTTTCGGGAACGTGGCAAGCTCATCTGGATTTATATCAGCTGGGTCACCATAAGGCGAGCCGTTATAAAATCCACTTTCGGTTGTTACGTCGTGGCCATCCCGGCCCGGTTCGTAGTTAACATTAGTTGCCATTGTCCTTATGTGATTTATAGTATAAAGGTAGCTAATTTTTGTAAAATACTCACTATAAAACATTTAAAATAACAATGCTGCAATAAAAGCGATATCGATTTAAATTGTTATAAAACTAAAAAGAGCCCGAAGGCTCTTTAATTTCTACTGATTGGCATGTTAAGTATTCAGTAAAACCTACATAAACCCGTCCCTGTCGGGGTTATTATCGGTACTTATAATATTACGGCCTTCCCTTACCGGGTTTTTGTTAGGCGTAACCATGTGTATGGTATTCTCGTTCTCTACATCCTGTGCATCTACAATTTCTGCCGGCTCCGGAAAGCTTGCCAGCTCCTGCGGGTTTACAACTGCCGGGTCTTCATAAGGCAGGTCGTTATAATCTACAAGCCTTTCCGTTGGTAATACGTTATGGCTATTGTTTGCTTGCTCTTCGGGCCAGTTGGCAGTATTGCCCACACGGCTATTTGTTTTATTTTCCATGATACTATAGTTTTAAAATTTATAATTAATAGTTCTTCTTATTTTATAATAAATCAGCTCTCGGTCATTTCGCCGCCGTTTATATGTATAATCTGTCCGGTAATATAGGTGGCATCCTGGCTGGCTAAAAATACATAAGCAGGTGCTACCTCACTGGGTTGGCCGGCACGTTTCATTGGGGTATCCTGGCCAAATTTTGCCACTTCTTCGGCCGAAAAACTGGCAGGTATAAGCGGTGTCCATATAGGGCCGGGAGCCACACCGTTTACACGTATGCCTTTTTCTGCCAGCATGCCGCTTGTAGAGCGTGTAAAAGATACAATAGCACCTTTTGTGCTGCTGTAGTCTATAAGGTGAACACTGCCCCTGTATGCCGTGACTGATGTGGTATTTATAATGCTGTCCCCTTCATGAAGATAGTTTAGTGCTTCTCGGGTTATGTAAAAAAATGGCAGTATATTGGTTTCAAAAGTCTCGCGCACCTGCTCACCTGTTATATCTTTAAAGTCTTTTGCAGGAAACTGTACTGCGGCATTATTGACCACGATATTAAGGCCGCCAAGCTGCTGTATAGTACTTATTACGGCCTTGCGGCAAAAATCTTCATTTTTAAGATCACCGCTTATAACAATACATTTAACGCCTTCCTGCTCAACCATTTTTTTTGTATCCTCAGCATCGCGGTGTTCATCATAATATATAATGGCAACATCGGCACCTTCGCGGGCAAAATGTACGGCAACACTACGGCCTATACCGCTGTCTCCACCCGTTATAAGTGCTTTTTTGCCTTTAAGCTTATCACTGCCTGTATATCCTTTCCGTATTACTTCGGGTTCCGGCTTCATTTTATATTCATCGCCCGGCTGGTGCTGGTGCTGCCTGGGGAACTGTGATGGTTTTGATGCGGTTTCCATAGCGTGTATATTTAAATTTCTTTATCGGCGGCTTCAATATTAATATGCTGTTCTGCAATACTGGTTAGCAGCAAATCGGCACCTTTTTCTTCTTCAAGTGTCTGCTCCAGTAGCAACACCACATCTTCTTCGCGTAGTGCAATAGCATAAGCGCGCATGGTGCCATAGCACGCAATTTCATAATGTTTTATCTTTTGCAATATTGCAATCATTCCGGCATCGCGCACCACACCCATATGTGTAGCTTGTATAAAAGTTTCAGCGTCTTTAAGAAGGCATTTTACAGCCTCATATGGCCTAGGTTCTGCGGGCAGGCCTATAGCGCTAAAAATATCGCTTAACCGTGTTATATGTCCACGGGTTTCGGCTATGTGTCCTTTAAGAAAGTAAACTAGATCTTTGCTGGCAACCTGTATAATAACCGTGTTCAATACTTTTATCATAACTCCTTCGGCCCAGTACAATTCTTTTAGCTGGGCTTCAAATAAGCTACGGAGTTCAGTTGCTTCATGATAATTATCTCTTGCAATGGTTGTATGCATAGAATTTTATTTCTTATAAATCTACCACTATATAATAGCTTAACCTGCATAATTAACGCACGTTAACGTCTATTAACGCATGCTTAACAGACCGCGGGTATGCATCTCGTCGCAAAAAAATATCTTTTTAACGGTTTTTTACTTTTTTGTAATTATGTTAAAATCTACACCTTTATGTTTGCGGTATAGAAATTATTACAACGACGATTAAATACTACCAAATTACCATGAAAAAGTTACTACTGTTGCCGGCCCTTGCTCTATTCTTATTTTCATGCTCTTCTGATACCGAAGACCTGCAAGCAATGGATAACCACTCTAACGCGCGTGCAATGCAGCTTGCATCACAAGTAACTAATCAAATTCCAACAGCATCTTTATCATGTTTTAAAAATCTTGGTGCACATACAGAGATTGACCTTAGCGACGGTTTTGGTAATGGCACTATAAATTTTATTGCCGATGCACCTTCGAGCGCTATGGGTAGTTATAAGGCATTAGTAGAAATTGAGCAAATTTCTGACTGCGAAAACCTGGAAGTTGGTACAGGAAATATAAAAACTTTTTCTACAGGTGTTACATACAATAATATATATTCAAATGCGCCGGTTATAAGCGGTATAGCGCCTTCTCAAACCTTTAATTGCTACAGGTGGAGAATGGTATTGCAGGGAGTTAATAAAACCGGAGGTGTATCTTGTACAACAACGTCACAATGGTATGAGGCACCTCTTTTCTAAAATATAAACATTGATTTCTGTTTAGTAGTGGAAAAAACCACCGGCCATTAAAGTCGGTGGTTTTTGTTTTATTAAAGGATACATAAATAAATGGTTTTGTATTAAAATGCTTACTACTTTTACACAAAAGCATTATCATGAAATATTTCTTTGCCTTACTACCCCTTTTAGCTGCCTGTTCTGGCACTAACGAAAGCAAGCTTAAACAGGTTGCTACACTTACGCTTAAGGAAGTTTCGGGGCTGGAGTATGTAAACAATACACTCTGGGCGCTTGAAGACAGCGGTAATAAAAATAAGATATATAAAATAGCGCCCGATGGCACCATTGCAGGAACGGTTACCATACCTCAAAAAAACATAGACTGGGAAGATATAGCAGCCGATAGCCAAGGCAACCTGTATATAGGTGATTTTGGGAATAACGAAAACCAAAGGAAAGATCTTGTTATACACAAGCTTGCCGCTAATAAGCCC
>JAZKDS010000418.1:0-2832 GCA_040387455.1 Bacteroidota bacterium | reverse complement strand
AAGACAAAAACCAGCAACGCACCAGCCTTAGCAGCCTGGGCGAATTCGGACTAATACAGCATCTTACCCAAAACATACAAATTACCCAGCCCGGCACACTAACCGGTATAGGCGATGATGCCGCCGTACTCGACTTTAAAGATAAAAAAGTAGTGGTTAGTACCGACTTACTTGTAGAGGGTGTGCATTTTGACTTGTCCTATATGCCGCTTAAACACTTAGGCTACAAAGCCGTGGTGGTAAACCTGAGCGACATTTGTGCCATGAACGCCAAGCCTACCCAGATAACCGTAAGCATTGCCGTGAGCAACCGCTTTCCTATAGAGGCATTAGATGAATTGTATGACGGTATAAAACATGCCGCAAAAATATATGGTGTAGACATAATAGGTGGCGACACCACATCGTCTACCAAAGGGATGCTGCTTAGCATTACCGCACTGGGCGAGGCTGCTGCCGAAGATATTACCTATCGTAAAGGTGCCGGCAGTACAGACCTTTTAGTGGTAACCGGGGATGTGGGTGCAGCCTATATGGGCCTTCAGGTATTAGAGCGCGAAAAGCAGGTGTTTCAGGTAAATCCGCAAAACCAGCCAGACCTTGATGGTTACAGCTACCTGATTGAGCGCCAGCTAAAGCCCGAAGCCCGAGGTGATATTAAAGAAATTTTTAAAGCACTTGATTTACAGCCCACATCAATGATTGATGTGAGCGACGGTCTTTCGTCAGAAATTATACACCTGTGCAAAAACAGCAGTACAGGCTGTAATTTATATGAAGAAAAAATTCCGGTAGACCCGCAGCTTATTAATGCCTGCGAAGAGTTTAATATAGATATTACCACCGTGGCTATTAATGGGGGAGAAGACTATGAGCTGCTCTTTACCATTAAGCAGGAAGATTATGATAAGATAAAAGCCAATCCTAACTTTACCGTAATAGGCCACATGACTCAGGAAAGCGAAGGCATACACCTTATTACCCGTGCCAATACCAAGATTCCGCTTAAGGCACGCGGCTGGAATGCCCTTACCGAGGGAGAAGAATAAACGATTCCCCTTCATACCATAAAAAATAAAACCCCGAAGCATTGCTCCGGGGTTCTTTATATGTGTAAACCGTTAAGTTTTTCCTGTAAACTATCTTAGGATTATGACTCCTGCCAACCAGGGCCGCTCTTTATGCCCGTAGGCGGTGTAATAATAGTCATGTGATTTAGCTTCATGGGGTCTTCGCCCTTACCGGCCCTTTTATTCATGTCTAAGAGCTGAGTCAGCAAAAATATCATGTATTCTCTATACTCATCATGTGATGCTTTATTTTCAGCGATTAACTTGCCTACCCTTTTTTGGGCGGCTTTCCAAAACAATTCCTGATTTCTCGGCGTAAATTCCCTGAAATCAATCCATAGCATCATGCTTTCTTCCGTTTCTTTATGAAAAAACCCGCCATGGCCATTATATTCATGCTCTTCGGTAGGTATGTACCTGTTTAGGTATTCAGCAAATGCCGTAGCTTCCTTATCAAGCTTTAATTCGGTCAGTATTTCTTCCAGCATGTCAGTCATCCATGCCCACTGACGTGCAAATCCTCTCCCGTCTTTTAAATACCAAAATCCAGATGCCATGTAAATTGTTTTATTATACTAAACTACAAAAAAAAACACCCTCCTAAGCCTAAACTCGGTGGGTGTTTATTATCTGTTAACTGTTACTTGTGTACCGTAAGCTATTTTCCTAAAAATGCATTTAAAAGGAACGCAGTAGAGCTGTCGTGTTGTTTAACCTCACCTGAATTGATCTCGCCAAGGATAGAGTTAGCAAGTTGCTTGCCCAGCTCTACACCCCACTGGTCATAACTAAAAATGTTCCAGATAACGCCCTGTACAAATATCTTGTGCTCATACATCGCTACAAGCGATCCAAGGGTTTGTGGCGTAAGTTTTTTAATAAGTAGTGTGTTTGTAGGCTTGTTGCCATTAAATACTTTAAACGGCGTTAAATAAGCTGCTTTTTCGCCGGTAATGCCTGCTTTATCAAACTCGGCTTTAACCACAGCCTCCGTCTTGCCGTTAAGCAGGGCTTCGGTTTGTGCAAAAAAGTTACTCATTAATTTATCATGATGGTCTTTGTTACCGTGTAGTGGATCAATATAGCCAATAAAGTCAGTAGGGATTAATTTAGTACCCTGGTGTATTAACTGAAAGAAAGCATGCTGGCTGTTAGTGCCCGGCTCTCCCCAAATAATAGTACCCGTTTGGTAATTAACCGGGTTACCATCTCGGCCTACGCTCTTGCCGTTACTTTCCATAATACCCTGTTGCAGGTATGGGGCAAGCTTTTGCAGGTATTGTGTATAGGGTATAAGTGCTTCGCTTTCGGCACCAAAAAAATTGTTGTACCAAATGCTCAATAATGCCAGTACTACCGGAAGGTTTTCTTCAAATTCAGCCGTACGGAAGTGCTCGTCCATTTCGTTAGCGCCTTTTAGCAGGCTGTCAAAATTATCAAAGCCCACAGCCAGTGCTATTGTAAGGCCTACGGCGCTCCAAAGAGAGAAACGTCCGCCCACCCAATCCCACATCGGGAAGATGTTAGCCTCGTCAATACCAAATGCTGTAACCTTTTGTATGTTGGTAGATACTGCTACAAAGTGTTTTGCCACATCGCTTTGGCTGGCTGTTTTTAAAAACCAGTCGCGCGCTGTTTCAGCATTGGTAAGGGTTTCCTGCGTGGTAAAGGTTTTAGATGCAATAACAAACAGTGTAGTTTCGGGGTCAAGGCCCTTAAGGCTTTCCATAACGTGGTCGCCGTCTACATTGCTTATAAACCT
>JAZKDS010000417.1:16209-24531 GCA_040387455.1 Bacteroidota bacterium | reverse complement strand
TGCCGAGTTAGAGTAATAACGCCTTGGCAAACCGGCCATACCTATAAAGTGCATCGGGAAGAATACGCCATAGGCACAAACCGCAGTTACCCAGAAGTGGATATAACCAAGGTTTTTGTTCATCATCCTGCCAAACATTTTAGGGAACCAGTGGTAAATACCGGCAAACATACCATAAAGTGCAGAGATACCCATTACAAGGTGGAAGTGAGCTACCACAAAGTAGGTGTCGTGAATGTTGATGTCAAGTGTACTGTCACCAAGGATGATACCTGTAAGGCCACCAGAGATGAATGTAGATACAAGGCCTATAGAGAACAACATGGCAGGGTTAAGCTGCAGGTTACCCCTCCACAAGGTTGTAATATAGTTAAATGCCTTAACCGCCGATGGGATAGCAATAAGTAGCGTTGTAAAGGTAAACACCGAACCAAGGAACGGGTTCATACCAGAAACGAACATGTGGTGACCCCAAACGATTGTTGAAAGGAATGCAATAGCAAGTATAGAGGCAATCATGGCACGGTAACCAAAGATAGGCTTACGTGAGTTGGTTGCAATAATTTCAGATGTAATACCAAGGGCAGGTAGAAGTACAATGTATACCTCCGGGTGACCAAGGAACCAGAAAAGGTGCTCAAACAATACCGGAGAACCACCTTGTGCGTGGTGTACCTCACCAGCAATAAAGATATCCGAAAGGAAGAATGATGTACCAAAGCTCCTGTCAAAAATAAGCAGCAATGCCGCAGAAAGAAGTACAGGGAACGATACAATACCGATAACTGCAGTAATAAAGAACGCCCAGATAGTAAGGGGTAGCCTTGTCATGCTCATACCTTTTGTGCGCAGGTTGATAACGGTAACCACATAGTTAAGAGATCCCATTAACGACGAAGCAATAAAGATAGCCATAGATACAAGCCAAAGCGTCATACCGGCGCCAGAACCAGGGATAGCCTGTGGCAATGCCGATAGCGGCGGATAAATTGTCCATCCGGCAGAGGCAGGGCCAGCTTCAACAAACAACGATATAACCATGATTACTGAAGATAAAAAGAACATCCAGTACGATATCATGTTCATAAAGCCCGAAGCCATATCTCGTGCACCAATTTGAAGCGGAATAAGCAGGTTACTAAATGTACCGCTCAAACCGGCGGTAAGCACAAAGAATACCATTATAGTACCGTGTATGGTTACAAGGGCCAGGTAAATATCATTTTTCATTACACCACCCGGTGCAAACTTATCGCCTAAAAGCACTTTAAATATTGTAAAAGACTCTTCTGGCCATGCAATTTGCATACGGAATAATAAAGACATTACAATGCCTATAATACCCATAATGGTACCTGTAAGCAGGTACTGCTTTGCAATCATCTTGTGGTCTATACTAAATATGTATTTAGTTATAAACGTATCCTTGTGATGATGATCGTGTGCATCGTGGTGATCGTCGTGAGCGTGTTCGTGTCCTACTGCTGACATATTTCTTTAATTATAATATTTTTAAAAAAATTTATTTCTTGGTTGCCGGTTCTTGTTTAACAGACAATTTGCTTGTATCCTGCGTAGCTGGTACTATAGAGTCTGCCCCTACAGGTTTAACAGGTACGCCCGGTGCCGCAGGGGCATCAGCCTGTTTCTCCTGGCTTTCCTTAACGGCAGTACCAAGTGTTTTTTGGCCTGATATCCATTTGTCAAAATCAGCTTTCTCATCTACTACAATTTTCATTTGCATGTTGTAGTGCGATGGGCCACATATTTTGTTACAAAGCAACAGGTAGTCAAACGTATAAGGGTCAAGAGCTGTTTTGCCATCGGCTACAAGCTCAGCGCTTTTTTGAGAGCGGATAACATTAATGTTAGCCACCTTTTTCATTATAGCATCATCCTGACGCATTTCAGTTGTAGTAACGGTAGGTATAAAGCTAAACTCTGTTACCATACCCGGCACAACGTTCATCTGCGCACGGAAGTGTGGCATGTAAGCAGAGTGCAGTACATCCTGAGAGCGGAATTTAAAAATAACACGCTTGCCTTTTGGCAGGTGAAGTTCGCTTGCAGGAATATCGTCGGCAGCATTAGGGTCGGCCATATCAACACCCATGGTGTTTACGCCTTCTATGTACCTTACGTTAGCTTTGCCTAAAATGCCATCGGCACCGGCATAGCGCACCTCCCAGCTAAACTGCTTGGCGTATACTTCTACATATATTGCATCTTCTTTATCCTCATCGTTAACAAACATAATGTTTGTCCAGGCATACAATCCGTAAAGGATAAGGCCCGCAAGAACAATTACCGGAATAATAGTCCATATAAACTCAAGCTTGTCGTTATCGGCATAGTAAAAAGCCACTTTACCTTCTTTACCCCTGTACTTAAATGCAAAGTAATGAAGTAAGAACTGAGTAATAGTTTGTACTATAAATATAAGCCAGAAAGACATGGCCAATAGGTGATCATACTGAGGGCCGTGCTCTGAAGCCGGAGTACCCAAAGAAAAATGACCCCACTTAACAAGTGCTACAATTGTAAAGATATAGATGAAGGCTACAAAGCCAAACATCAGGTAACCATTCACATTATTATCCCTGTCATTAGCAACCTCGCTGTTGTAATCATCAGCGGGCTTGTTGCCAATCTGGGTTAGCTGGAATATTTTAGTTAACTGCCATATTGCAATGCCTAATAAAACTAAAACTGCAAATATCAATAAACCTGTCATTTGTTTATTTCTTTAAATATTAATAATGGAAATGCTTACTTTCTTCAATCAATGGGTTGCGTTTAGCAAGCAGCGGTTGCTTGGTTAATGCAGTAAATACCACTAATATAAACAGGCCTAAGAAGAATAGAACCGCACCTATTTCGCCGGCACCAATAAACCACTGGTCTCCTACGGTAGCAGGCATAATCATGTTGAAGAAATCTACGTAGTGGCCACAAAGGATAATAACACCTGCAAGTGTAACAATCCATGAAAGGCGTTTAAAATCAGTATTGATAAGTATCAGCACCGGAAACACAAAGTTCATAGCCACCATGCCAAAGAATGGCAGGTTATAGTTTTCTATACGCATTTTATAATAAACAACCTCTTCAGGTATATCTGCATACCACATAAGCATAAATTGAGAGAACCAAAGATACGTCCAGAATATGCTAATACCAAACATAAACTTGGCAAGGTCATGGATGTGGCTTGTATTTACATACTCAAGGTAGCCTCTTGACTTAAGGTAAAGTGTTATAAGGGCAATGGTAGTAATACCGCTTACAAAGAAGCTTGCAAATACATACCAGCCAAACAGGGTGCTGTACCAGTGCGGGTCAACCGACATAATCCAGTCCCAAGACATAATAGATTCAGAAATAATAAAGAACACAAGGAAGGCAGCAGCAGCCTTAAACGATTTCTTGAAAGGAAGGTTATCGGTTGCTTCATCCTGCTGAAGTGATTTTTTGCGAGAATACTGGCGGTACCATATCCAGCCACCCATAAAGATAACTGCACGTATAAGAAAAAATGTACCGTTAAGGTAGCCAGACTTCGCTTTTATAAGATGATCTGCTTCTACAACTTTAGGATCCATCCATATAAATAAGTGGTGCCATTGCAGTACACCCGCAACAAGTAGTGCAAGCACTATGGCAGCACCCCAAACTAAATAGCTGGTAATACCTTCCATAACCCTGAAAAGTACCGGAGACCATCCTGCAGAAGCTGCATTTTGTATAGCGTAAAACGCAAGAACACCAAGAGTTAAAAGCATAAAAAACAATGCAGCAACATAAACACCTGCCCACGGTTTGTTTTGCAACTGGTGGAAAACGTGGTTTACGTGCTCTGCGTGTTCCGCATGGGCATCGTGTGCTTCGGCGTGCTCTGCATGTGCATGCCCTGCATGGGCATCTTCAGCATGGGCCGCATGGTCATGACCTTCGTGGCCGGCCTCTGCATGTGCCATTACAGTATCGTGCTCAGCTTCTGCGTTAACAGCAGTGGCACTATCTGTAGCAGCATGGGCAACTTCTGCTTCGGTTTTAGTAACCGGCACAGCGTGTGCTTCAGCAGCGTGTGCATCAGCTTCTTCAACATGTGCTTCGGCAGTACCTTCATGGTGTGCTTCTGCTCCCTCATGGTGTGCATCGGCACCTTCATGATGGGCATCTGCGCCATGGTGGCCATGTGCATTTGCAGCGTTAATTATCGCTTCAGCTTCTTCAGCGGTTTTCGGTGCAGTAAAAAAACTATAACCTACACCCAGGGCGCCAAGCACCATAAGTATAAAGGCAAAAGTTTTTAATTTACTAGAAAATGTGTACATATTTATATGCTTTCAGTGTTCTACAATTCAAATTTGCTATTTACTCTTAAGTTCCATAACATACTGGGCAACTTGCCAGCGTTCTGCCTGGCTAAGCTGGTTAGCGTGGCTACCCATCATGTTAAGTCCGTAAGTCTCCACATGGAAAACGCTGCCCACGGTAATGGCCCTGGTTTTATAATCAGGCACACCGGCAAATTTTTCCCTTTTTGCAAGGTTACCTTTACCATCGCCTTTATCGCCGTGGCAAATTGCGCAGTAAACGGTAAACAATTCTTTAGCCTTAGCCTCATCATATGCTGCGGCATTGGCAGGAATTGGGTTTGCTTTAGATGCCTCATAGCCTTCCGGTGTATTAGGCAGCTCATATGGCACAAAACCCCTTGGTATAGAACCTTCTGCAGGTAGCTGGCCTTCTTTACCGTTAGGAAAAGCGCCCGATTCTGAATAGGTTTCATACCCTACAGATTCATACATATTAGGCATATACTGGTAGTTGGGTGCCGATGTATCGGAGCACGAAGTAACACCTGCCGTAGCAGTTATTAATAAGGCTATTTTATATAGTGCTTTCATACGTATTAATGCTTTTCAATTACTTTTACTTCAACGGCACCGGTTTGCTGAAAGAAAGCAACCAGTTCGTCTTCGTTACCATGTGCAGCAACTTCCATCAAAAAGTGGTCGTCTGTTGTTCTTACATCAGGGTTTTCAGCATCTTTAAAAGGCCAAAGTTTGCTCCTCATATAAAAAGTTATAACCATTAAGTGGGCTGCAAAAAATACCGTCATTTCAAACATTACCGGTACAAAAGCCGGCATGTTCTGGATATAGCTAAAGCTGGGCTTACCGCCAATATCCTGTGGCCAGTCGGCAATCATAATGTAGTACATCATAGATGTAGCTACAGATAATCCCACAAGGCCATAAAGAAATGCGCATATAGCAAGCCTGGTAGGCGCTAAACCCATAGCCTTATCAAGGCCGTGAACCGGGAATGGCGTAAAAACTTCTTCAATGTGATGATGCGCAGCGCGGGTTTTCTTTACTGCATCCATTAGGATATCATCATCATTGTACAATATATGTAATACTTTATTGCTCATGGATATTAGTGATGATTATGTTCTGAATGTGAATGGTTATCGTGTGCGGCATGCAGCTTTTTATATTTCTCGCTGGATGTTTTCATGATAGATTTTACTTCGGCCTGTGCAATTACCGGGAAACTCCTTGAGTAAAGCAGGAACAATACAAAGAAGAAGCCTATGGTACCGATAAAGAAACCGGCATCTATAAATGTAGGCTGGAACATCGTCCATGAAGATGGAAGATAATCTCTGTGCAGCGATGTAACAATGATAACAAAACGCTCAAACCACATACCTACGTTTACCACTATAGAGATGATAAATGAAGCAGCAATGCTGGTCCTGATTTTTTTAGACCACATAACCTGTGGCGAAACCACGTTACACGTCATCATCAACAGGTAAGACCACCAGTAAGGGCCCGTAGCACGGTTAAGAAATGCATACTGCTCATATTCTACACCCGAGTACCAGGCTACAAACAATTCAGTAATATAGGCACAACCTACAATAGAACCTGTAATCATGATAATGATGTTCATTAGCTCTATGTGCTGTACTGTAATATAAGCTTCAAGATTAGACAATTTCCTCATGATGATAAGCAGGGTGTTAACCATGGCAAAACCAGAGAAGATTGCACCCGCAACAAAGTACGGAGGAAGAATGGTAGTGTGCCATCCCGGTATTACCGAGGTAGCAAAGTCAAAAGATACAATAGTGTGTACAGAAAGTACAAGAGGTGTAGCAAGGCCGGCAAGTACTAAAGACACTTCTTCAAAACGCTGCCAGTCTTTAGCGCGTCCGCTCCAGCCGAAGCTTAATATTGAGTACACTCGTTTTGTAAAAGGTGTTACAGCCCTGTCTCTAAGCATTGCAAAGTCAGGAAGCAAACCTGTCCACCAGAAAACCAGTGATACCGAAAGGTATGTCGAGATTGCAAATACGTCCCAAAGTAGTGGTGAGTTAAAGTTAACCCATAATGAACCAAATTGGTTAGGAATAGGCATTACCCAGTATGCAAGCCACGGACGGCCCATGTGGAATACAGGGAACATTGCTGCCTGTATTACCGAGAAGATGGTCATCGCTTCTGCAGATCGGTTAATGGCCATACGCCATTTTTGACGGAACAAAAGTAGTACGGCAGAGATAAGTGTACCGGCATGACCGATACCCACCCACCATACAAAGTTGGTAATATCCCAGGCCCAGCCTACTGTTTTATTTGAACCCCAAGTACCAATACCGGTGCCTACTGTATATGCAACACACGCTACGCCCCATAAAAAGGCCGCAAGTGCAATGGCAAATGCAATCCACCATTGTTTATTTGCCCTGCCTTCTACCGGCCTGGCAACATCAACTGTTACATCGTGGTAACTTTTATCACCTATAATTAAAGGTTTTCTAATGGGTGCTTCGTAATGAGACGACATAATCCTTTATATGTTTGTTTCTATTAATATACTTTTTACTACTATGTATTCCTTACTTTAACGTGGTAGAATACATTTGGCTTGGTGCCAATGTGGTCAAGAAGGTGGTATGCCCTTTCGTTTTCTTTAAGCCTTACAATTGGGTCTTCGGTGTTGTTAACATCACCAAATACCATTGCACCGCTTGAACAAGCTGCAGAACACGCACACGCATCATTAAACTCATCTTTACCTACTATCCTGCCATCTCGCTTAGCCTGAAGGATAACCGACTGGGTAGCCTGTATACAGAATGAACATTTTTCCATAACACCGCGAGAACGCACAACCACATCCGGGTTAAGCACCATACGGCCCATATCATCGTTCATGTTAAAGTCAAAATCGCTGTTTTTGTTATAAAGGAACCAGTTAAAACGGCGCACTTTATAAGGACAGTTGTTAGCACAGTAACGGGTACCCACACAACGGTTGTAAGCCATGTGGTTTTGTCCTTGACGACCGTGAGATGTTGCAGCCACAGGGCATACAGTTTCGCAAGGTGCGTGGTTACAGTGCTGGCACATTACCGGCTGGAATACTATCTGAGGATTATCAGATGGGTCTTCCATAGCATCAAATGTTTCGATAGAGTTCATAAGGCCGCTTGCAGCGTCTTTCTTATCAACATCTCCGGCAAAAGTAGATTCAGATGAATAGTACCTGTCAATACGCAGCCAGTGCATATCGCGGCTACGGCGTATTTCAGATTTACCTACTACAGGCACGTTATTTTCGGCGTGGCATGCAATAACACACGCGCCACAGCCCGTACAGGCGTTAAGATCTATAGACAGGTTAAAGTGGTGGCCTGTACTCCTGTCAAAAGACTCCCAAAGGTCTATTGAAGCAGCAGGAACCTCTTTATGGTCATAAGATACCTGAGGCATCTCGTTCCAATGCGCAGCATCCTGCTCACGGTATTCTTTTAGTGTAGCTTCTTTAACAATATCGCCACGGCCCATTAGGGTTTTTTGCAGCTGAACGCATGCAAATTCGTGCTCGCCAACTTCTTTAGTAAGTTTAGCGGTTTGGAAAGAGTTAAAGTTTGTATATAGCGAGTAAGCGTTAACACCTACTACCATGTCTTTCTTAAAGCCTTCAGAACGGCCGTAACCTAATGCAAGGCCGGCAGTACCTTTAGCCTGCCCCGGCTGAATGATTACCGGTACTTTCTCAAGTTTTTTACCGTTAACCGTTACCGTAACATAGCTACCATTAAGGCCGCCGTTTGCCACGTTCCAGTTTTCAAGGCCCATTGCTTCTGCATCTGCTCTTGATACGGTAATGTAGTTATCCCAAGATACCCTTGTAATAGGGTCAGGAAACTCCTGAAGCCATGGGTTATTAGCCTGCTGGCCGTCACCTAAGCCTGTTTTTGTATAGAGCACAAGCTCAAGATCGCCGGTTGCTTTA
>JAZKDS010000417.1:12598-16199 GCA_040387455.1 Bacteroidota bacterium | reverse complement strand
AGCACCGCGTCAGGGCAGTCTCTGTGACCATGCGCAGCGCGATGGAGGCCAGCACCAGCAGCAGCCCAGTCACTGACAGCTGAGACAGCAGTGCTGCCACGGATGTGTCAGCAGCAGTAGTAGCAAGGGTAGCAGCAGCGCCTGCAAAATCAGCACCTGTACCGGTACCGGCAACAGGAACAACATCGCTAACGGCAACACCATCATGCACTAACTGGTTCCAGGTTTTACCGGTAACATATGATGTAGCTACCACTTTAAGGTAATCATCATACTGCTGGGTATTGCCACTCCATGAAAGAAGCGCGTCCTGAAATTGTTTTGTAGTAAAGAACGGACGTATTGTAGGTTGTGTTATAGCATAATATCCTTTAGCTACGCTTACATCGCCCCAAGCCTCAAGGTAATGAGGGGTAGCAGCAGCCACGGTTACATGCTTGGCAGTTTCGTCTTCTTTAAGGGTAAACGCAACCGATAATTTTACTTTTTTAAGTGCTTCAGCAAACTCAGCACCATTTGGCAATGTGTAAACCGGGTTAATACCACTCATAATAAGTGTATGAACCGATCCGGCTTTCATATCTGCCACAAGCTGTGCAACCGCCTTAGCATCACCTTTGCGCACATAACGTGTAGCAGCAGGGTTAAATGCCTCAGAAGCCAGTTTGTTGTTAATGGCAAATGCAAGAAGCTGCGCATTTACATCATCAAGGCCCGTTACAAATACACCACGAGAACCGGCATCGCTAAGCTGCTTGGCAGCATTTAGCACTTCCTGCTCATAGGCTTTATCTACAGCGGGTACCGGTACAGATGATCCTGTAACGATATTATATATTTTAACTACAGCATATTTTTGCTGTGTAACAGTCAACGGGATACGCTTGTCTGCATTAGCACCAGATAGTGTCATGTTAGACTCTATTTGTATGTGCTTAGACATATACGTCTTTGTAGCCGTTTTAACCGGTATGCGATTTTTTGCATAACCACTGTCAAAACCACCACCCTGCCAGTCGCCAAGGAAATCAGCGCCTACAGATAGTATAAGGTCTGCTTTTGCAAAGTCATAATCAGCAAGGCCTCTTTCACCATAAACAGCCTGATAAGCATCAAGCGCCTCAGATGAAGAAACAGCATCATAAACAACATGTTTAAAGTTAGTGTACTTAGCACCAAACTCAGCAATAATCTTCTCTGTAGAAGGGCTGGCTGTAGTACCTGTAAGCACTACCACCTGTCCGCCTGCTGTAGCAGCATCGGCAAGGCCTTTACTAACCTTAGCATCTACCGCTGCCCATGAGGCAGGCTTAGCATCTACTAAAGGCTGCTTAAGGCGCATGCTGTCATAAAGCGAAAGCACAGATGCATGCACACGGCCGTTAGCCGAGAACTTAGCACCGGCAAGCTTATTAGCTTCAACCTTAATAGGGCGACCCTCGCGGGTTTTAATAAGTATGTTTGCAAAATCAAAACCATCTGCCATTGTAGTGGCATAATAATCAGCAACACCCGGAATTATTTCTTCCGGCTGCACCACATAAGGGATAGATTTTATAACCGGGCCTTCGCACGCAGCCAATGAAGCGGCAGCTGTACTAAAGCCTACAAATTTCAAAAAGTCACGACGGGTTGTAGATGAAGATGACAAAGCTTCTTTGTCGCCAAGAAACTCATCGGTAGGAATTTCTTCAACAAACTCGTTGTTTCTTAGCGTCTCAACAATAGAGCTGTTTTCGTCCAGCTCTTCAACACTTTGCCAGTATTTTTTGTTTGATGCCATGTTGTATATAGATATTAGCTTCTTAAAAATTTATTAATAGTGACATTTACCACACTCAGTTGCACCCATATCGGCCGCAGTAAGTTTTTGCTTGCCGAATTTCTTAGCAAGCTCGCTGTGGATTTTTTCGTAGTATGCGTTACCCTCAACTTTTACATCAGTTTCGCGGTGACAGTTAACACACCAGCCCATGGTAAGCGGAGAGAACTGTTTCATAACTTCAAAAGTTTCAACAGGACCGTGACATTTCTGGCACTCTACACCTGCTACACTAACGTGCTGAGAGTGGTTAAAGTAAACAAAGTCCGGAAGGTTATGAATCCTAACCCACTTAACAGGCGATGTTTTACCGGTATATTTTTGAGTTGTTTTATCCCACCCGGTGGCAGCATAAAGCTTCTGGATCTCTGCAGTATAAAACTCTTTAGAATGGTCTACATAAACCGAGTCTTTATCTCCAGCAAATTCAGCAATGTTTTTATGACAGTTCATACACACGTTAAGTGATGGTATACCTGAGTTTTTACTTACCCTTGCCGCAGAGTGGCAATACTTACAGTCGATGCCATTATCGCCTGCGTGTATTTTGTGAGAGAAGTGTATAGGCTGCACCGGAGCATAGTTTTGATCTACACCCACCTGCATCAGCCATCCGTAAAGGAAGTAAGACGAAGCAAGCAGCAATAGTATTGCAGTTACCAAAACCAGGAACTGGTTTTTAGCATAGGCTTTCCATACAGATATGCCCGGCTCTTTTTCAGGAACCACTACCCCATTAGCAGCAGCTACCCTTTTAAGCGTTTTGTTAACCAGCACAAGCATTACTATAAGCACTACAAGCACAAGCACTAAAGCAGCCAGGATAATGTTTTCTGAAACACTACTACCGCCACCTTGAGCAGCAGCTGTAGACTCTCTTGGAGGAGTCGGCGCAGCTACCTCGCTTGTGTAAGCAAGTATGTTATCAATATCGCCTTCGCTCAATTGAGGGAAAGCCGTCATGGTTACCTTATTGTTGTCGTTAAACAATTTCACGGCCGCAGCATCGCCCGATTTAATAAGCTCGCTACTGTTGTGAACCCATTTGTACAGCCATTGCCTGTCATGCTTATCCGCAACACCCCTTAATGCAGGGCCTGTAGACTGGGCATCAAGTTTGTGGCAAGAAGCGCAATTGGTGTTGAATAGTTCTTTCCCTTTGGCTGGATCTCCCGCACCGGCAGAAGGTGCGGCAGCTGTTTCAGCACCTGCGGCAGGTGCTGCCGTGGTTGCGTCCCCAGGATTAGGCGTTGTTACGGTTCCCGGAGAAGATTTTTCCTGCGCACTTAATGAAAGGGAAAAAGTTAGCGAAACCGCCAGGCAGAACAATAAAATTCTTGAAATCGAAGTATGGTTACCCACTTTTTTCATATTAAAGATGATTATCGACATAATTTGGTATAGTTTTTAAGGGTATATTGTGTAAACACTATACTTTTAAAAAAACTTTAGCAAAAATACGACTTCAAGCCAATTCTCAAACCTTAAATAAATGTTATCTCATAATTTATAATAATTCTAAATAAATTACATTTGTCAGCACAAAATAATATGTTGTACATTTGTTTCAAACCTACTTAAGTATGAGAATTTTAAGAATGAAGCCCGGATTTTATGTAGCTTTTTTCGCGCTGTTATTAACAACAGGAGCGCAGGCACAAAAAACCGAAACCACCGTAAGCCAGGACCCAAAATTTGAAGAATTGCTTAACGAAAAGCGCAAAATGAACGCGCAAATCACCGTTAACGACAAATACAAGCTGCAAATTTTTTACGGAG
>JAZKDS010000417.1:7578-12588 GCA_040387455.1 Bacteroidota bacterium | reverse complement strand
AACGATAAAGCACGCAAAACATTGCAGGAATTTAAAAGGGCAAATCCTGATGCAGATGGCACTATAATATTTGAAAGCCCTACCTATAAAGTTTGGGTAGGCAGTTATGAATCGCGCATTGACGCCGAGAGGGCACTGGCCGAAATTCATAAAAAATACCCTTATGCCCTACTGGTTAAGCCTAACAAATAATATATTTTAGCCCATATAAAAAAAGCACCCGCCATAACGGGTGCTTTTTTTATGCCTTTTAAGTCCACGTAACGGCATAAAAAAAGGCTGCCCATTGGGCAGCCTTTTAGTGTATTGACAAGCGCTACTAACTACTGGAAATCAGCAGGAGCAACACCTTCATTTATCTTAACTTCTGTAACGGTAAGGTCAAGCTCTACACCTACGTTCATAACAATGTGGTGCGGCAGTTTAATACCTTTTACATCTTTATACTCGCTGTAGTACCTAAACATTGGCACTTTTTTGCCATCCTGTCCTTCTTCATCGCTTGATTCAGCTATTTTAAGGCCTGTTTTAACGTCATAGAAGTAAGCGTTGTCGCCTTTCTTTACAACATAAGCCTCAACATCATTAACAACCTCTATGCCCGTTAATTTAGCATCTTTGTTGTTAACAAGGTCAAGCTCTTCAAACGGAACAGCACTTGCTTTAGACTCTGTAAATTCTTCAGCTTCCATTGGCACTTTTTGCCCCTGGGTTACTGTAAAGCCTTCTTTATCGCCCACAACCTGCTTCATTAAAGACCCCATACCTTCCATAGTAATATCTACAACCTGCTTGCGGTCTGCACTTACCTTCATGGCAAATACAATAGGCATGCCCTGTAGTTTACCTGTAGATTTAGTAGCAACTGTTTTAACAGCCTTAAGTGCTTTTTCTCCACCAATAGCCTTAATATAGTTATCAAGTACTGTTTTTGTAGTTACACCGGCAGGAACAGGCTTGTTCGTTACAGGTTTTGATGCAGGGGCACCAAACTTATCAAAATAGTTGATAGGGATATTCCTTTTTTCAAGGCCCGGTAGTACATCGGCAGCTTTACCTACAATTACAATCCTTGCATTATCTGCAGAGAAGTATTTTTTAGCAGCATTTCTTACATCTTCCGGCGTTACCGCATTGATGTTTTTAATGTAGTTTTCATAAAAATCTTCAGGCAGGTTTTGTGTTCTTGTAAGTAGTGCATAACGGGCTACAGTAGCCGGTTTTTCAATTTGCATTACAAAGTTACCTACATATTTAGCCTTAGCATTTTTAAGGTCTTCCTCGCTAACAAGGTCATTCCTCATTTTTTTAACCTCATTCAGTATCTCAACAACAGCACTGTCTGTAACGTTATTTCTTACCGAAGTAGAAGATGCAAACGTACCTACATATTTGTTGCCACCAACGCCTGAGTATGCACCATACGTCCAGCCATGAGCCTCACGCAGATTAAGGAATAGCCTGCCTTCGCCACCGCCACCAAGAATTTGGTTAGCCATAAGCACTGCAAAATATTCTTTATCGGTCATTTTAAGGTTAGATACGTTTACCACAGATATTTCGCTCTGTACGGCATTTGGCATATCTACAAAGTTAACCTGGGTATACTGCACATCTTTAGGATCGCTGTATACAATGCCCGGAGCTTTGCCGGCTGTCCAATTACCAAATAATTTTGTAACTTGTTTTTTAACGTCTTTAAACTTAACATCACCTACTACAACCAGGTAAGCGCTACCCGGAACAAAGTATGTATTGTAGTTTGTCTGAACATCGGCCAGGGTAACATTGTTAAGTGTTTCTTCGCTAAGGTATTCGCCACTTGGGTGGTTTTTACCATAAACAAGTACACTTTCTACCCTTGACGCAATGCTTGGCACATTTTTCTCGTCAGATTTAAGGCTTTCAATTATCTGTGCTTTTTGCTTGTCAAATTCCTCTTGTGTAAACACAGGGTAAAGGGCACCTTCTGCCATAAGCTCCAGTATCCTTGTGTTATATTTGCTAAGTCCGCTACCGGCTGCACCACTACCCCAAATGCTAACATTAGCACCCAGCTGGTCTACCTCTTCGTTAAACTTATCTTTGCTCATGTTTTTAGAGCCTGTACCCATAAGGGCGGCAGTCATATCGGCCACACCTTTTTTGGCACCCTCTGCATACGGAGGGTTATCCATGGTAAGGCTGTAAGAAACCCTTGGTAGTTTGTGGTTTTCTACCACCATTACCGTAAGGCCATTTTTAAGCGTAAAAATTTCCGGCTTGCCCACATTTACCTTAGGCGCTGGTCCGGCCTTAGGCTGTGGTATAACCTGAGCCTGCACTGCTGTTGCAGAGAACATTAATCCGGCTAATAGATATAATACTTTTTTCATGATGTTTTTTAAATTCTTAGTTTTCAGCTTTGTCTTTAGCAGGTACATAATCTAATATCATACGCTGGTTTGGCTTAAGATATTTTTTTGCAGCCTCTCTGATGTCTTCTTTAGTAATGCTACGGTAAATTTCTATTTCAGAATTTACAAGTTTTACATCACCATAAAGCAGGTAAAAGCTGGCCAGGTTTTCTGCCACACCTTCTATAGATGCATTGCTGCTTACATAGCGGTTTTCTATCTGGTTTTGAAGTTTTTCAAATTCTTTGTCAGATATAAGCTCAGATTGTAGTTTAACAATTTCTGCATCTGCCTCGGCAAGCACCTGAGCAGCAGTAAAGCCCTGCATAGGTATACCATATATAAAGTATACACCATAGTCTTCCTGGCTGTTGTTAAACGCACCTACCTGAAGCGCCATTTTTTTATCGTCTACAATTTTCTTGTACATCCTTGAGCTCTTGCCATCGCTAAGTATAGCCGATACCATATCAAGAACACGTGCATCTTTAGTGCTCATGGCCGGTGTGCGGTAAGCAGCAATAACCATTGGCAACTGTACGTTTGGATCTTCATAAGTAGCATGGAACTCTTGTGTTATAGGAGTTTCTTCAAACTTTTTACGGTCTATTGGGGTACCTTTTGGCACTTTGCTAAAATATTGCTCAACCCATTTTTTAGTTTGTGCAACATCTATATCACCCGCTACTACAAGTACTGCATTGTTAGGAATATAGAATTTTTTGTTGAATGCCTGAAACTCCTCAAGGGTAGCAGCATCAAGGTGGTCCATAGATCCTATTGTAGCCCAACGGTAAGGGTGTACCTTAAACATGTTCTTTTTAACCTCTGCAAAAAGGGCACCATAAGGCTGATTGTCTACACGTAGCCTTTTTTCTTCTTTTACAACTTCATTTTGAGTATCTACACCTATCTGGTTAATAACCGGGTGCAGCATCCTTTCGCTTTCCATCCATAAGCCAAGCTCAAGGTTGTTGCTAGGGAATACTTCAAAGTAGTACGTACGGTCATCGCTGGTATTAGCATTGTTGCTACCACCGTTTGCCGTTACAATTTTAAACCACTCGCCTCTTTTAATGTTCTCTGTACCTTCAAAAAGTAAGTGTTCAAAAAAGTGTGCAAAGCCTGTTCTTTCAGGGTTTTCGTCTTTAGCACCCACGTGATACATTACAGATGTAACTACAACCGGGGCACTTGCATCCTTGTGAAGGATAACGTGCAATCCGTTGCTTAAGTCAAACTCTTCAAACTCTACCTTTTGTGCCTGGGCAGTAGCGCCAAGCATCAAAAGTGAACCTAAAGCCATTATGGATTTTTTCATAAAAAAATTATTGATTATTTTTTGATTTTGAAAATTGGTGTGCAATTTCGGTATTTTGTTACACAAAAGTCAATTATTTTTTGTGATTTTGCAACAAAACAGGCAACACATATTATTATAGCGATATTTTTTACCTAACGCATTGTCTCATAAATAATAAATTGTATATTTGCAGCCTTAAAATTTAATTAAACCATATTGTTATGTACGCAATCGTAGAGATAGCAGGGCAACAATTTAAAGTTAGCAAAGACCAGAAGGTTTTCGTTCACCGCTTAGAAGGTAAAGAAGGAGATGCAATATCTTTTGCAAAAGTTCTTTTACTTGATGATGCAGGAACAATTACCCTAGGCGCCCCGGCTATAGAAGGTGCTTCAATCGAAGCAACTGTGCTTCAGCACTTAAAAGGAGACAAAGTAATTGTTTTCAAAAAGAAAAGAAGAAAAGGATACAAAGTTAAGAATGGCCACCGTCAGTCTTTAACCCAAATCCAGATTTCGGGCATAACTGCTCCTGGCGCTAAGAAAAAAGCTGCCAAGAAAGAGACAGCTGAAACTGCTGAATAATTTTATTACTAACAATTAAAAAAGAAACATCATGGCTCACAAGAAAGGCGTCGGTAGTTCTAAAAACGGCAGGGAATCAGAGTCGAAACGTCTAGGCGTTAAGATTTATGGTGGTCAGGCTGCTATTGCCGGTAATATCATTATCAGGCAGAGAGGTTCTAAGCACAACCCGGGAGAAAATGTTTACATGGGTAAAGACCATACTTTACATGCTAAAGTAGCGGGTGTTGTTAAGTTTCAAAAGAAACGCGACAACAAATCTTATGTATCTATAGTTCCGTTTGAAGCTTAAGAACATCTGCTAACAGCACGTTAGCTTATCATAAAAAAAGGCAGTAAAGTAAACTTTACTGCCTTTTTTTATTTCCGCCCGCAATCATCCGGCGCTACGCATTAGCCTTAATTAATCATAAACAACATCTAACACTAATCCTGTGTCCTGATGATACCAAACTTGATAATAGCCCGAATGAAACCACGGAGCCTCATAATACTCTACCTTAGCCTGCATTGAATCATTATACGGTCTCCCTCCAGAAGTAGCCCTGGCGCCATTGCCCATTATAGCACAAGCTTCATCATAAGACATTCCTACAGCAACTTTTTTGATGTTTCTGGCATTACGTGCCGTATCGCTAAAAAAAGCGCCTAAAACCACAATAAAAAAGGCAAACACATATATTGCCAGCCTTTTTTTATTTCTGTTTTCAAAATAGCCTTCTCTCAT